>DAORSF010000273.1:0-3918 GCA_035443405.1 Burkholderiaceae bacterium
GTCGGATCTCGCGATGCCGGGCCGCGACGGTTTCTCGCTGATCCGCCAGATCCGCGCGCTGGAGCGCGATCGCCGGCTGCAACGCCTGCCGGCCGTCGCACTGTCGGCCCACGGCGCGTCGTCGGTTCGGCGACGTGCGATCGAACACGGCTACGACGTTTTTCTCGACAAGCCGATCGATCCGCCGGTGCTGATCGACAGCCTGCGGCGTCTGCTCGATCGGTGATGCGCCGGCCGGCGCGCGCGCTTTGATATTCTGGAGACCCATGTCGGACCGCAAGCCGTGCCCCACGCGCTGATCGTCGAAGACGATGCCAACTCGGCGGCCATGCTGGCCGAAGTGGTGACGGCCGAAGGCTATTCGACCGCGACCGCCGGCTCGCTGCGGGATGCGCGGCGGCAGCTGTCGTTCCGGCCGCCCGACGTCGTGCTGCTCGACCTGACGCTGCCGGACGGCAGCGGCATGGACCTGTTCGATTCGATCGACCGCGAGGATTGCGAGATCGTGCTGATCACCGGCCATGCGAGCATCGAGACGTCGATCCAGGCGCTGCGGCTGGGTGCATCCGATTACCTGCTCAAGCCGCTGAACGTGGATCGACTGCGCGCCGTTCTCGCGCGCGCGGTCGGTGCCAGCGAGACGCGCGGCCAGCTGTCGGCGCAACAGGATCTCGTCGCGAGCGAGGGCCGCTTCGGGCGCCTGTGGGGCCGCTCCGAACCGATGCAGGAGATCTACCGTCAGATCGCCCGCGTGGCGCCGACCGCCGTCACCGCGCTGATCACCGGCGAGAGCGGGACGGGCAAGGAGGTCGTGGCGCATACGATCCACGACCTGTCCAAGCGCGCGAAGGCGCCGTTCCTCGCGGTCAACTGCGGGGCGATCTCGCCCCAGCTGATCGAGAGCGAACTCTTCGGGCACGAGAAGGGCAGCTTCACGGGGGCGGTGCGGCAACATCGGGGATTCTTCGAGCGCGCCGACGGCGGCACCCTGTTCCTCGACGAAGTCACCGAGATGCCGATCGAACTGCAGGTGAAGCTGCTGCGCGTGCTCGAGACGGGCAGCTTCACGCCGGTCGGCGCCGACGAGCCAGTGTCGGCCGACGTCCGGATCGTCGCCGCGACGAACCGCGCGCCGCTCGAGGCCGTCGCCGATGGCAGGCTGCGCGAGGACCTCTACTACCGCCTGGCGGTCTTCCCGATCCACCTGCCGCCGTTGCGTGATCGGCGCGACGACATTCCGCTGCTTGCGAGACACTTCCTCGAATCGCTGAACGCGCGCGAAGGCGCCAGAAAGCAGCTTTCGGCGCCTGCGATCACGTTGCTGCAGTCGTATGGCTGGCCTGGCAACGTGCGCGAGTTGCGCAACGCCGTGCATCGCGGTTTCATCCTGGCCGAGGGCGACACCATCGAAGCGGGCAACCTGCCGCTTGCGGCGCAACCCGAGGAGGCGGGGAGGGCCGCTTCGCCCGTCGCAGCGGTGCCGGCAGCCACCGCCGAGCCGAGGGCTTCGGTGCCCGCGGCTTCACCGACGACGAGCGACATCCCCGCCGGCGCGCCGGGCGCGGGCGACGCCGTGGCGGCGACCGCCCTCGAAATCGCCGTCGGCATGTCGATCGCGGATGCCGAGAGGCGACTCATTCTCGCGACTCTCGCGCATTGCGACGGACATCGAGAGCGCGCCGCCGAGATGCTGGGGATCAGCGCGAAGACGCTCTACAACCGCCTGAAGACCTACGAGCGCGAGTCGTCGTCGTAGCACAGGCGCTCACACAGGCGCCGACATCGCGTTGAGGCGACGTGCCTCGACCGGCGGAATGCCGAGCGCGTCCCGGTACTTGGTCACCGTGCGCCGCGCCAGCTTGACGCCCCTCCGATCGAGGGCTCGCGTGAGCCGGATGTCCGACAACGGTGCCGCCGGGTCCTCTTCGGCGACGATGTCGCGGATCAGCACGTGGATCGATCTCGCGGACATCCGGAATCCGTCCTCGGCCGCCAGCCGGCTGCCGAAGAAGTGCTTGAACTCGATCACGCCGCGCGGCGTGGCCATGTACTTGCCGGCTGTCACGCGCGAGATCGTCGACTCGTGCAACCCGGTGCGGGCCGCGATGTCGCGCAGGAACAGGGGCCTGATCGCGATGTCGCCGTGCTCGAACCAGCGCTGCTGGGCGTCGACGATGGCCTCGGCGACGCGCACGATCGTGTCGGCCCGCTGTCGCAGGCTCTTCAGCAGCCAGCGCGCCTCGTTCAGCTGGGCCCCCATCGCGGTGTTCGACCACCCGCGTGTGCTGCGCACGACATTCGCATAGGCGCGGTGCAGGCGAACCTGCGGGCTCGCGTGCGGGTTGGGTGAGACGATCCACTTGCCGGCCTTCGGGCGCACGATCACCTCCGGCACGACGTAGCGCTCGTCGTGCGGCGAGAACGCCTGTGCGGGACGAACCGCCAGCGTGCGGATCAGCGCGTTTGCGGCGCCCAGTTCGTCTTCGGTGCAGCCGAGCCGGCCCTTGAGCGCGGCGATGTCGCGCGCTGCGAACAGGTCGATGCACTCGGCGACGATCCGGAGCGCCAGTCGCCTGCCCGGCGCTTCCTCCGGGTGCCGTTTCAGTTGCAGCGCCAGGCACTCGTCGACCGAACGCGCGCCGACGCCAGCCGGGTCGAGGCTCTGGACGAAGCGCAGCGCCACGTCGAACGATTCCTGGAATCGCTCGACGAGTGCGTCGGCGTCTTCCGCTTCGTCCAGTCCTGGCGCAATCGCGGAGAGGACATCCCGGGGGCTGTCGCGCAGATAGCCGTCCTCGTCGAGCGCTTCGACCACGAATCGCGCAACGGCGGCGTCCTGCGCCCCGAGTGCGCTCACGTTGACCTGCTCGAGCAGGTGATCGCGCAGCGACACGCGGGCCGGCATCGACAGCAGCGGGTCGATGGCGTCGTCGCCCTGTCCGCCGGACGAACCGGACCAGGACTCGGTGGGGTCGGCGAGCGTATCCGGCGCGGGGAGTTCGGGGGCATCGGAATCGTTTCCGGTCGCTGCATCGACGGAGACTTCCCCGTGCAGTTCTTCGGCATCGTCCGGGCGCTCGAGCAAGGGGTTGCTGGCGAGCAGCCGCGCCACCTCCTGTTCGAGTTCGAGCGCAGACATCTGCAGGATCTTCAAGCCCTGCTGAAGTTGCGCCGACAACACGGCGCCCTGGCTCGCGTGCAACTGGATTCCGGCAACTGGCATTGCGCCTCCCTTCGTTCGATGTCTGGGAGCTACGCGAGCAAGTTCCGGGCCAGCCGTTGGGCCGAGTCGAGATCTTCGTGAAATCAGTCACTTGGCGGCAGTCAACGCCCGACCCGGATCCGGAAACGGCTGCCCTCCGAGCCTGCGGCCGGAAAATCAGGTCGTGCGTCCGGTCAGTCTTGCCGGTCGCCTTGCGCATCCGGAGCGAGCGTCGAACCGTTCGGAAGGGCGCGCGAGGGCCATAGGCGAAAGTCAGGCAAAGCGAGGCGAGCGGGTCACCCGTGGGGCAACCCGCTCGCCTCTGTCGGTTCTCGGCAAGGTCCCGGTGCAAACACCGGGAGTCCCCGGTGGAGACACCGGGAGGTGCCGTCAGTCGTCGGTGCGCTTTCCGACCTCGCGGCCGACTGCGCCGCCCACGACCGCTCCGCCGACGGTGCCGAGCACCCCGCCGCCGACCGAGTGCCCCACGGCGCCGCCGACGACCGCGCCGGCGGCCGTTCCCTTGTCAGCGGTCGACATGCCGTCCCAGGTGGCGCAGCCGGCCGCCATGACGATGGCCGCTGCCATCGCCGCGCCGGCGAGCGGGCGCTTCATGCGTAGGTTGGTCTTCATCGCTGCCCCCTCACCAGGCCGACGACCAGGCTGACGACGGCGAAGATCAGGAAGAGGAAGAAGAGCACCTGCGCGATGCTGGA
>DAORSF010000274.1:0-3912 GCA_035443405.1 Burkholderiaceae bacterium
CTTCACCACGCGCTGCTGATCCACGGCCCGCGCGGCATCGGCAAGTCGGCGTTCGCGACGGAACTGGCGCAGGCACTGTTGTGCGAGTCACCGCGCGCCAGCGGCGACGCCTGCGGCCGCTGTCTCGCCTGCGGGTGGTTCGCGCAACGCAACCACCCCGATTTCCGCCTGCTGACGCCGGCGGCCGCCGAAGCGGAGCGGGACGGTGATGCGGAGAGCACGGGCGAGGGCGCCCGGAGGCCGGGCTCGAAGGCGGGCGCCAAGCCTTCGAAGGACATCCGGATCGACCAGGTCCGCGATCTCGAACGCTTCACCGAGGTCGGCGGGCATCGCGGCGGCGCGAAAGTGGTGCTGATCGACCCGGCCGACGCGCTCAACACCGCGGCGGCCAACGCGCTGCTGAAGACGCTGGAGGAGCCCAGCGGGGCGACGCGATTCATCCTGGTCACCGATCGCCCGGACGCGCTGCCGGCGACGATCCGCTCGCGCTGCCGCTCACTGTCGCTGCCGATGCCGGCTGCCGAAGCCGCTGCCGCCTGGCTCGCCGCCGACGCCGGCGTCGGGGTGGCGCAGGCGCGCGCGTGGCTGGCGGCGGCGGGCGGATCGCCGTTGCGCGCCAGGCGATTCGCCGATCCCTCGCAGGCCGCCATCCATCGGCTTCTCGTGGAGACGCTGGCCGGCATTCCCGAGACTGGCATCGTGCAGGCAGCCGATGCGCTGTCCGACGTCGAGGCATCGGTGTGGGTCGCGACGCTGCAGACCTGGGTCGTGGACCTGCAGCGAGTGTGCGTCGGCGCCGAGCCGCGGTACTTCCCGGATCGGGTCGACCGCCTGCGGGCCTTGTCGCGACGAACCGGCCTGCGCGCGCTCGACCGGCTCGCCGCACAGCTGGCCGCCGTGGCGCGGACGGTCGATCATCCGCTCAACCCGCGGCTGACGATCGAGGATGCGTTGTTGGGCGTTCGCGCCGCGTTGGCGGACTGAACGTCGGAAGGCCCCGGGAGACCGGGGGAACACGAAGGGGCGACCCATGGATGCAATCGCGAATGCCGTCGGGACCGAGTCCGCCACCACGCCGGTGCCGGCAGACGCGGCGGAGACCGCCGCGATGCTCGCCGGCGTCGCGACCGAACCCGCCACGGCGCCGGCCGCGCCTGCTTCCGGCATTGCCCAGCAGCCCCGCACCGGCGCCCGGCCGGGTGTGGTCCAGTTGGCGATTCGCGAGAAGGCTGCCCTCTATGCGGCCTACATGCCGTTCGTCGACGGCGGCGGGCTGTTCGTCCCGACGACGCGAACCGTGAACATCGGCGACGAGCTGTACCTGATCCTCTCGCTGGTGGACGATCCGAACAAGCTGCCGGTCACGGGCAAGGTGGTCTGGATCACGCCGGCGGGCACCCCCGGTCGCCAGCAGGGCCTCGGTGTCCAGTTCTCGAAGGACGACGCCGGCGCACAGGCGCGCAACCGCATCGAAACCCTGCTCGGCGGGGCGCTGAAGGCCAACCGGCCGACTCACACCATCTGAGACGCCGGCCCGGCGACGCCGCACGGCGTGCCGGGGACGACGGCAGCGTGTTCCGGAGCGCGTCCGCCCCTGCCGATACAATGGCGGATGCGGTCAGCCGACGCTCCGATGCTCGTTCTCCGATGCTCGTAGATTCCCACTGTCATCTCGATTTCCCGGAGCTCGCCGGGCGCCTCGACCAGGTGCTCGCCGACATGGCGGCGCACGGCGTCGGACACGCGCTGTGCGTCTGTGTCGCGCTGGCCGGATTCGAACGGGTCCTCGCGCTGGCGATGCGCGACGACCGTCTCAGCGCGTCGGTCGGCGTGCACCCGGACCACCGGGACACGGTCGAACCCGACGTCGATACGCTGGTGCGGCTGGCCGCGCACCCCAAGGTCGTCGCGATCGGCGAAACCGGCCTCGACTACTTCCGCACGGAGGGCGATGTCGAGTGGCAGCGCGAGCGTTTTCGCGTGCACATCCGTGCAGCGCGCATCGCGAAGAAGCCGCTGATCGTCCATACGCGCGCGGCAGCGGGCGACACGATCCGGTTGATGCGCGACGAGGGCGCCGAGGCTGCCGGCGGCGTCATGCACTGCTTCACCGAGGACTGGGCGACCGCGCGCGCAGCCCTCGACCTTGGCTTTCACCTGTCGTTCTCCGGGATCGTGACGTTCAAGAACGCGGCGTCGTTGCGCGAAGTCGCTGCGAAGGTGCCCGACGATCGACTGCTGGTCGAGACCGATGCGCCCTACCTGGCGCCGGCGCCGTTCCGCGGCAAGACGAACGAGCCCGCTTTCGTGCGTTTCGTCGCGGACTGCCTTGCCGAGCTTCGCCAGCAGCCGGTGGCACGCATTGCCGAGATGACAACTGAGAATTACTTCAAACTTTTCAGTCATTCACGTAGGAAAGTTCATTCTTGACATGAACTCCAATCGGCGTCTTTTTAGGCTGTTCGCCGGTCTGCTGGCGATGTCGCTCGCGATCGCGGCCGTCGCCCAGGTACCCGGGCCAGCGCCGCAGACCTCGAACGTGCCGGCCGAGTTCTGGGACGCCGTACGGCGCGACGACGTCGCACGCGTGCAGACGTTGCTGTTGCGGGGCGTCGATACCAACGCCGTCAACGCCGAGCACGGGCCGGCGGTGGCCGTCGCGGCGCGCGAGCGCTCGTGGCGGACGCTGAGCCTGCTCGCCGGCTTGTCGGGCACACGCGTGGATGCGCCGAACCAGCTCGGCGAGACGGCGCTGATGCTGGCCGCGCTGCACGGCGACCTCGACAGCGTCCGGATGCTGGTCGGACGCGGCGCCGAGGTCAATCGCGCCGGATGGGCGCCGCTGCACTACGCCGCGACCAATGGGCACGTCGAAGTGGTCCGCTACCTGCTCGAGCGACACGCCTACATCGACGCGCAGTCCCCGAACCGGACCACGCCGCTGATGATGGCCGCGCGTCACAAGCGTCCCGACGTCGTCCGGCTGCTGGTCGAGGCGGGCGCGGATCCAACCCCCCGCAACGAGGCGGGCGTCGACGCAGCCGGCTACCTGCAGCGCCACGGCGAGACCGAGATGGCGGCCTGGCTGCGCCAGCGTGCCACCGACTACGCGCGTCGCTACGGCACGCTCGAGCGCCCGCGCACGGTCGAGACGATCGAAGACGAGAAGCGACACGCCGAGCGGCAGGGTGCGCCGCGGCTGCCCGGCGCGCGCGACTGAAGCGCCGCCGCACCGGGCTCGCCGAACGGCCGGCGTCAGTCGGCTGCGGCGCTGGCGCTTCGCTCGGCTTCGGCGCCCGCGGGCGCGGGTTCGCCGAAGCTGGCGACTCCATCGACGCATTGGCCGTTCGCGATCGCGTCCCCCGCGACGCGGTGCTTCAGCACGCAGTGCATGTACCGTGCACCCGGTCGTCCGTGTCGCGCCGCCTGCTCGAACCAGCGCATGGCCTCGCGCCAATCGCGCTCGATTCCCGGGAAGAACGACTCGCCGTAGGCGTGCAGGAAGCCAAGCATTTCCTGGGCTTCGGCATGGCCGGCGCCGGCCGGCGCCCGCAACATGCGCAGGGCCTCGGCGTACTCGCCCTCCCTGAAAGCCTCCACGGCCTCCGCGAACGCGTCGTCGGCCCGGGCGGGCGCGGCCACCTGGAGAAGGGCGAGCAGCGCCGCAGTGGCCAGCCATGCGCGCCGCAAGCACCTCGGGCCGGTGCGGCCTGAGCGCAGCGGCTTCACGAGCGGACTCTTTCGGCATGCGGCGGCACGCGTGACGGTTGCACGGCGCGCGCTCCGGTCCACCGGGACGGGTCGCTTCCGACCGAAGGCGCCGGATCGACGAGCGGAGTCGGTTGCGGCGCGAGCGCCGGATCGGCGCCGGCCGTGCCCCGCAGCCGCCCGGGCACCACGGTCGGGCGCATC
>DAORSF010000275.1:0-3907 GCA_035443405.1 Burkholderiaceae bacterium
AGTGCATGTAGCGGATCAGCCAGCCCCACGGCACGTCGCGCATGATGTACTCGACCGACGCGAAGGCCTGCGCCGCGTCGGGCTTGTAGTGCATGGTCAGCACGATGCCGGTGGCGATCTGCAGCACCAGCACCAGCATCGCCAGCGAACCGAAGAAGTACCAGAAGTTGAAGTTCTTCGGCGCGTAGTACTCCGACAGGTGCTCTTTCCAGAGCTTGGTCAGCGGGAAGCGGTGATCGATCCAGCCCAGCAGGCCGGTGGTTTCGACTGTTTTTTCCTGCGCCATCTTCTATGCTCCCCGCGACGGTTCGCGAGTGACGGTTCGATTCAGGGAACCTCGTGGCCTGGTCGGGCTCGAGGGGCCGACTGCGCGCTTTCGCGGGTCAGGCCGTCTTGTCTTCGCCGATCAGCAGCCGCGTATCGGACAGGTAGACGTAAGGAGGCACCTCGAGGTTGTCCGGCGCCGGCTTGTTCTTGAACACGCGCCCCGACAGGTCGAAGGTCGACCCGTGGCACGGACACAGGAAACCGCCGGCCCAGTCATCCGGAAGCGACGGATCGCCGCCGCCCTGGAACTTCTCGATCGGCACGCAACCCAGGTGCGTGCAGATGGCGACGACCACCAGATACTCGGGATTGACCGAGCGATGCGGGTTCTTCGCGTAATCCGGAGTGGGATACGCCGTGCGCACCGAACCGGGATCGGCGACCTTGTCCTCGGTCTTCTTGAGCGTCTCGAGCATTTCGGGGGTACGGCGAAGCACCCAGACCGGCTTGCCACGCCATTCGACCGAACGCAATTCGCCCGGCCTCATCGACGAGACATCGACCTCGACCGGCGCGCCGGCTGCCTTGGCTCTCTCCGAAGGCGCCATGCTGCTGAGGAACGGGACCGCGACGCCCACCGTGCCGACGGCGCCGGCGGCGCAGGTCAGGCCGATGGCGGTCCGGCGGGCCGAGTCCAGGGGCTTGGGTGAATCGCTCATGACTTCCCTGTTGGAGATGATGTCGGGCGGGATCGAAAAACCCCTCATTTTAGCGTATTGCGGCGCAACGATTAAAGGGGCGGGTGGCGGCGGCGCGACGGCGCCCTCGCGACGCGCCCGCGGCGGCGGCTCCGACGATCGAGCGCAACGGTCCGCGCGCGCGTGACGACCCGACTGCGCCGATGCTAAGGTGGCGCGGCGTGCCGGCCACAGGCTGAGCCGGCTGCGATCCTAGACGACAACTGACCCCGGGAGAAGCGGCATGGGCATGATGGCGGAATTCAAGGAATTCGCGATGAAGGGCAACGTGATGGATCTCGCCGTCGGCGTGATCATCGGCGGCGCCTTCGGAAAGATCGTCGACTCGCTGGTCGGCGACGTCATCATGCCGGTCATCTCGGCCATCATGGGGGGGCGCTTCGACTTCGCGAACCTGTACGTCGCGCTCGGCAACGTGCCCGAGGGCACCGCGATGACGCTCGACGCAGTCAAGAAGGCGGGCGTGCCGGTGTTCGCCTACGGCAACTTCATCACCATACTGATCAACTTCATCATCCTCGCCTTCGTGATCTTCCTGATGGTGAAGATGATGAATCGCTGGAAGGAACAGCCCGCACCGGCCGCGACGCCCGCACAGGAAGTCCTGCTCGGCGAGATCCGCGACCTGCTGAGGAACCGGCCAGCCTGACGTCCGCGGGCCCGGAGCCCGGCTCAGGCCGGGTTGTCGTCGTCGACGAACCGGTGCCCGATCCCCAGGCGCCCGGCGACGTGCTCGCCGAGCGCCTGGACCCCGTAGCGCTCGGTCGCGTGATGACCGCCCGCGAAGTAGACGACACCGGCCTCGCGCGCGAGGTGAGTGGTGCGCTCGGCGATCTCGCCGCTCACGAACGCGTCGGCCCCCAGGTCGATCGCCTGCTGCAGCATGTCCTGCGCCGCGCCAGTACACCAGGCCACGCGCCGGATCGGCCGTCCCAGCGCGCCAACCGCCAGCGGACGGCGCGCGAGGCGCCGCGCGAGGCTGCGCCCGATCGCGGTCGCCGTCGCGGGCCGCGCCAGGTCGTGCCACGCAATCAGGTCCTGGTCGCCCGCCCGTCCGTCGACGCGCCAGCCCATGCGCGCGCCAAATCGTGCGTTGTTGCCCAGCTGCGGATGAACGTCGAGCGGCAGGTGATAGGCGAACAGGTGAAGGCCGTGCCGCAGCACCGCTCCCAGCCGGGCGCGACGGGTGCCGATCACCCGCGGATCGTCCCCGCGCCAGAACCAGCCGTGGTGCACCAGCAGCGCGTCGGCGCCGTCTTCGATCGCGGCCTCGATCAGCGCCAGGCTCGCCGTGACCCCGCTGAGCAGGCGCCGGATCGGGCGCTCGCCTTCCACCTGCAGGCCGTTTGGGCAATAATCGCTGAACCTGCTCGCCCCGAGTATCTCCTCGAAGCACGCCGACATTTCGGCGGCGGTCACCGCCGCGGCAGCCGAATCCCTTGCCCTGCGTCCCTTTCCGCGTCCCTGAGTCATGCTGAAGAAGCTCTGGTTGGTTTTCGCGCAGGCCGTCACCGTCGTGCTGGCGCTGATGTTCACGTTCGCGACGCTGCGCCCCGAGTGGCTGCCCCAGCGGCTCGCGCCGAGCCCGCAGACCGAACCGGCGCTGCGACCGCCCCCGCAGCCCGCCCCGCTGCCCCCCGCAGCCGAACCCGCCGCCGGACCCGCGGTGGCGACCGCGGCCGATGCGATCCGCACCGCGTCGATTCTGTCATACAGCGAGGCGGCCCGGCGGGCGACTGCAGCGGTGGTGAACATCTACACCACGAAGGCCGCGCGCTCGCCGTCCGACCACCCGCTGTTCGGCGATCCGCTGTTCCGCCGCTATTTCGGCGAGCAGTTCGGCGACCGTCCGCAGTCCAACAGCCTCGGGTCGGGCGTCATTGCGTCGGCCGACGGATACGTGCTGACGAACCACCACGTCGTCGAGGGCGCCGACGAGATCGAGGTGCTGCTCGCCGACGGATCGCGCGCCAAGGCACGCGTGGCTGGCACCGACCCCGAAACCGACCTGGCGGTGCTGCGCATCGACATGGCCGACCTGCCCGCGATCGTCTTCGGCAACGCCGAGTCCGCCCGTGTCGGCGACGTCGTGCTCGCGGTCGGCAACCCGTTCGGCGTCGGCCAGACGGTGACGATGGGCATCATCAGCGCGCTGGGGCGCACCCAGCTCGGCATCAACACCTTCGAGAACTTCATCCAGACCGACGCGGCGATCAATCCCGGCAACTCGGGCGGCGCGCTGGTCGACACCGAGGGGCGCCTGCTCGGCATCAATACCGCGATCTATTCGCGCACCGGCGGGTCGCTGGGCATCGGCTTCGCGATTCCCGCCAGCACGGCGCGCCAGGTGATGGACCAGATCGTCGCGACCGGCTCGGTGACGCGCGGCTACATCGGCGTCGAGCCTCAGGACCTGACGCCCGAGCTGGCCGAGGCGTTCAAGCTTCCGCGCAAGGACGGCGCGATCATCGCCGGCGTCATGCGCAACGGTCCCGCCGATCGCGCGGGCGTGAAAGTCGGCGACATCCTGATCGACGTCGATGGCCAGCCGGTGCCGAACACGGCGTCGATGCTCAACTTGATCGCCCAGCTCAAGCCGGGTTCGACTGCCAAGTTCCGCTTCGTGCGCGACACCGACACGGTCGAGATCCCGATCCGCGTCGGCAAGCGGCCGAAACCGGGCACGCCGCGCGAGTGACGCTGTCGGGCCGTTCTAGCGCGGGTCGCCGCCGGGAGTCGCCGCGTCCGACGGCGCAGGCGGGCCGGAGTCGCCAGATGGCGCATCCTCGGGAGCCTGGCTGCGCGCCTTGATGAACCCTGCCAGGAAGATGCCCAGCTCGTAGAGCAGGATCAGCGGGATGGCCAGCATGAACTGGCTCAGC
>DAORSF010000276.1:0-3898 GCA_035443405.1 Burkholderiaceae bacterium
TCCAGGCGATGAGCCGCGGGCACTTCACGATCAGGCGGCTGGAGCGGAAGTACGGTGCAGAGGCGGTGCGAAACGCCTACGAGGCGAAATAGCCGGCACGGACTGGTCGGCGAGGTCGCGGCTCACGGCAGCGCTCAGCGTCAGCCGAGCAGCGCGCGCGCCGCCGGAAACAGCACCGCGACCCACGTGACGCCGGCCAGCACGAGGCTCAGCATCACCGCTGCGCTGGCCATGTCCTTCGCGCGGCCCGACAACTCGTGCGGCTCGAGCGACACGCGGTCGACCACCGCCTCGATCGCCGAGTTCAGCAATTCGACGATCAGCACCAGCAGCAGGCTGGCCGCCAGCGCCGCGCGCTCGGGCAGGCTGACCGGCACCAGCACGATCACCGGCGTCAGCGCGAGCGCCAGCGCCAGTTCCTGCCGGAACGCGTGCTCGTGGCGCCACGCGTCGCGCAGACCGCGGTGCGAGTAGAAGAACGCGCGCCAGATACGGGTCAGTCCGGCCTTGCTCTTGTGCGGATTCATCGTTCGGTCCTCAATCGTGACGACAGCCACCAGGTGGCGCCGAGCAGCGCCGCAGCGGCCCACGGCAGCGCGGCCATGCCGAGCGTCGCGATCAGCCCGCCGCCCAACGCGGCGCCGATCGCCTGGCCGCCGTACATGCCCGAGGTGTTCAACGCGATCGACGCCGACGCGAGCGCCGGCGCGATGCCGGCCAGCCGCGCCTGCTGCGCCGAGTTCATCGCGAAGCAGCCCAGCCCCCACGACAGGCACGCGGCCAACAGCAGCGTCCAGACCGCCGCGGGTGCGACGGCCGCCGGCAGCAGCCCCGGCGCGAGCGCCAGCGTGACCGCCATCGCGAAGCCCACGCCGACGAGGATCGCCGCGAGGCTCGCCGACACCGCCCGGTCGGCGCCGCGGCGGCCGATGTGCCGCGCGGTCCACATGTTGCCGATCACGCCGAAGACGCCGAACAGGCCCAGCAGCGCGGCGGTGGTGCTCGCCGAGGCCTGCGTGGCCGCCTTCAGTGCCGGCGCGACGTAGGCGAACAGCGTGAACTGACCGGCCGCCGACAGCAGCGTCACCGCCAGCACGCCCAGCAGCAGCCGGCTGCCCGCCACCGCGCGCCACGCGGCGGCCGACAGCGCCGGCGCAACGAGGCCGCGCGGGATCGTGCGCGTCACCCACCAGGCCGCGACCGCCGCCAGCAGCGACGCCGCGCCGAAGCCCCAGCGCCAGCCGGCGTAGGCGCCCAGCAGGTTGCCGATCGGCAGGCCGAGCACCGACGCGATCGACCAGCCGACGAAGATCGCCGACACTGCGCGCGAGCGCTCGGCCGGCGGCACGATCAGCGCGATCGTCGCCGCCGCCTGCGGCGTGAAGATCGCGGCCGACACGACGGTGAGCGCGCGCAGCGGCGCGAGCCACGCATAGCCGGGCGCCAGCGCGCACGCGAGGTGGCCCACGGCGTAGAACAGCAGCGCGCCAGCGAGCAGCGCGCGCCGGTCGATGCGCGACGTGAGCGCGGCCGACAGCGGCGCGCCGACGCAGGTGACGAAGGCGCCCAGCGTGATCAGCTGCCCGGCGGTCGGCACCGACACGGCCAGCCCCAACGCGAGGTCGCCGAGCATGCCGGGCACCACCATCACGCCGGCGCCGATCGCGAAGTTGCCGAACAGCAGCGCGCGGATCGCCGAGCGCGACGCGTCCACGTTCAGCTCCCGGCCAGCGCGAGCGCGGCCACGCCCGACGCGATCAACGCGGCGCCGGCCACGCGCCGCCACAGGTGGCCCTCGCCCAGCAGGCGCGCGCCCAGGAAGGCGGCGATCAGCATCGACAACTCGCGCGCCGGCGCAACGTGGCTCACCGGCGCAAGCGTCATCGCCTGCAGCGCGAGCATGTACCCGAGCGGCGAAAGCACGCCGACACCGAGCAGCGTGCGGCCGTGGCGTGCGACCAGCGTGCGCGCCTCGCCGGCGTGGCGCACGACCCACGGCGCGAGCGCCAGCGCCTGCACCACGTTGACCAGCCAGTAGTAGACGATCGGGTCGGCGCGCAGCAGCCGCACTGCGCGACCGTCGTTGACCGTGTAGACCGCGATCGTCACGCCGATCGCCGCGCCCCAGGCGATGCCGGGGCCGAGGCGCGCGGGCGCGCGCAGCATCGCCCAGCCGCCGGCGATCGTGAAGGTGCCGGCGACGATCAGCGCGAGGCCGGCGATCGAGGCCATCGTCGCGGCCTCGCCGAGCAGGGCGATCGCGCCGAGCGCCGCGAGCGCGGGGCCCACGCCGCGCGCCACCGGATAGACCACCGACAGGTCGCCCGCAGCGTAGCCGCGCTGCAGCACCCACAGGTACAACGTGTGCACCGCGGCGCTGGCCAGCACCGCCACCGCGATCGCCGCATCGAAGGCCGCGAGCTCGGCGCGCAGGAACGCGAGCACCGGGATCGCGAAGGTCAGCGACGTGGCCACGCAGATGCCCCAGACGAAGACCAGACCGCCCGCGCCGGCGCGTTTCATCAGCAGGTTCCACCACGCGTGGAGGAAGGCGGCAACTGCGACGAGCAGCAGGGCGGAGAGCGGCATGCGACAAGCGTAGCCGATCGCGGCTGGCGCGAAGTCGGGCCGCGGCGCCATACTCGCCGAAACCGGAAAGGAGGCCCCATGCCGTTCGTCCATCGGGAAGGCGCGCGCCTGTACTGGCGCATCGACGGTCGCCCCGACCGCCGACCGCTGCTGCTGCTGAACTCGCTCGGCACCGACCACTCGCTGTGGGAGCCGCTGATGCCGGGGCTGCTCGAGCGCTATCGCGTGCTGCGCACCGACAAGCCGGGGCACGGTGCGTCGGACGCGCGCGACGGCGAGTACTCGATCGCGCAGCTCGGCCGCGACGTGCTGGCGGTGATGGACGCGGCCGGCGTCGGGCGCGCGCACCTGTGCGGCGTGTCGATCGGCGCCATGATCGGCATCTGGGTGGCGGCGCACGCGCCCGATCGCATCGACCGGCTGGTGCTGTCGAACACGTCGGCGAAGCTCGCGCCCGAGGGCTTCGCCGAGCGCATCCGGCTGGTCCGCGAAGGCGGCATCGCGGCGATCGCCGACACCGTCCTCGGGCGCTTCTTCACCGCGGGTTTCGTCGCGCAGGCCGACGCGCGTTTCCACAGCGTGCGCACGACGCTGCTGCAGGTCGACCAGGCCGGCTACATCGGCTGTTGCGCGGCGCTTCGCGACATGGACCTGCGCCCGCTGCTGGCGCGCGTCGCGGCGCCGACGCTGGTCGTCACCTGCCGCGACGACCAGTCGACGCCGGCGGCGATGGGCGAGGCGATCGCGGCGGCGATCCCCGGCGCGAAGCACGTGCAGTGGACGTTGGCGCACATCCCGTTCGTCGAGGCGCCGGCGGCCTACGTCGAGCTGCTGGCCGGGTTCCTCGACGAAGGGCACGCTGCGGCCGGCCCGGCGTAACGGGCCAGCCGCCGTGCGGCCATGCACGCTCATGCGCGCGCCGCATGTGCATGCCGCCGGCGCGCATAAGCCCCCGCGCCGCCCGCGGCAGGGTTAGGATCGCCCCATGGAACACCTACTTCCGAAGCAGGCGCACGATTTCGTCCAGAAGGAACCGGACGTGCTGTTCATCGACTGCCGCAGCGACGCCGAGTACTTCTTCGTCGGCCACGCGCTGGGCTCGATGCACGTGTCGTGGGTCGACGCGCCCGACTGGGAGGTCAACCCCGAGTTCGTCGCCGACGTCAAGAAGCTGGCCGGGCACTCGATGCAGCGGCCGGTGGTGCTGATCTGCCGCAGCGGCAAGCGCTCGGTGGAAGCGGGCAGCGCGCTCGAGGAGGCCGGCTTCAGGAAGGTCTACAACGTGCTGCACGGCTTCGAGGGCGACCTC
>DAORSF010000277.1:0-3896 GCA_035443405.1 Burkholderiaceae bacterium
GCACACCGGCATCGGCGCGTGCCTGGCGGAACTCACCGAGATCCACCAGTTCGTCTTCCGGCACATCGGCGACGAGATCCTGTGGGGCGCGAGCATGCCCTGCGGCTTGCCGGCCGACGACGCGATCCCGCTGGCGCGCTACGGCGCGTCGAACGTCGGCCGAGCCAAGACGGTCTACCGGCAGGGGCTGTCGCATCGATACGGGCGGCGGATGCAGACGATCTCGGGCATCCACTACAACTTCTCGCTGCCGGACTCCGCGTGGCCGGTGCTGCAGCGCGCTGCCGGCCACCACGGAAGCCTGCAGGACTTCCGCAATGCCGCCTACTTTTCGCTGATCCGCAACTTCCGGCGTCACTCGTGGCTGCTGCTGTTCCTGTTCGGCGCGTCGCCGGCCGTCTGCAGCACTTTCCTCGCCGGACATTCGCACGCGTTGAAGAAGCTCGAAGGCGGCACGCTGCACTTGCCGCACGCGACCTCGCTGCGCATGGGGCCACTCGGCTACCAGAGCGACGCGCAGGCGGCGCTGGCGGTCAGCTTCAACTGCCTGGACAGCTATTCGAAGTCGCTGGCGCGGGCGCTCAACGAACCGTATCCGGCCTACGAAAAGGTCGGCATCCACGACGGCAACGGCCTGTACCGGCAACTCGCCACCACGCTCTTGCAGATCGAGAACGAGTTCTACGGCACGATCCGTCCGAAGCGCAGCATCCGCCCGGGCGAGCGGCCGTTGCGCGCACTCGCCGAACGCGGCGTCGAATACGTCGAAGTGCGCTGCCTCGACCTCGATCCCTTCAGCCCCGTCGGCATCTCGCCGCCGACCTTGCACTTCCTCGACGTGTTCCTGCTGCATTGCCTGCTCGACGACAGCCCGCGCGACACGCCCGAGGAGATCGCGGCGATGTCGCGCAACCAGCACCGGGTCGCGCAGTACGGCCGCGAGCCGGGCCTGCGGCTGCAGCGCGGTGGCCAGGAGATGACGGTCGTCGAATGGGGAAGGATGCTGCTGCGCGAGTGCGCGCCGATCGCCGCGGCGCTCGACGCGGCCGTCGGTGGCTCGGGCAGGTCGCACGAGGCCGTGACGGGCGCAACGCCGCATCGCGACGCGCTGGCGTCGGCCGACGCGGCGCTCGCCGATTCGTCGATCACGCCGTCGGCGCGCAGCCTGCGCGAGATGGCGCAGGACCACGACAATTCGTTCCCGCGCTTCGCGTTGGCGCAGTCCAGGCGACACCGCGAGGCGCTGCTCGCAATGCCGCTGCGCGCCGACGCGCATGCGCGGCTCGCACGGATGGCCGAGGAGTCGCTCGCGGCGCAGCGCCGCATCGAGCAAGCCGACGACATGCCGTTCGAGACCTACCGACAGCGCTACCTGGCCGGTGAACTGCCGCTGCCCGACGCGAGCTGACGCTCGCCCGGCGACGTGGCGCGATCCGCAAGCGCCGCGTCCAGCCGTCGCTTGAGTCCGCCGAAGCGCCGCCGATATTGCGCCGGCGTCAGCGCGACGCGGCGCCGGAACAGCCGCGAGAAGAAGCTCGCGTCCTGGTAGCCGACCTCGACCGCGATCGCCTCGACCGGATCGTCGCCCGCCTCGAGCATCTGCTTGGCCTCCTCGAGGCGCAGCGTGTGCACGTACTCGAGCGGGCTCATGCCGGTGGCCTGCGCGAAGCGCCGCTTGAAGGTGCGCTCGGGCAGACCCGACAGCGCGACCATCTGCGCGACCGGTGCCTCCGCCTGGTAGTTGCGGGCGGCCCACTCCTGGCAGCGCGTCACGACCGGATCGGACGATTGCGCGCCGTGCCGCAACGAAGCGTAGGCGATCGGGCTGATGGTGTTCCAGTCCATCAGGTTGATCCGCGCGACCTGCATCGCGGCTTCCGGACCGGCATGGCGGGCAATCAGCGACAGCACGAGTTGATGCCAGGCGATGCCGCTGCCGGCCATCACGATGCGCTGGTCGGTGCCGGCGAAGACCAGCCCGCGTTCCGGGTGCCAGCGCGTACGCGGATACTGGCGCCGCAGCGCGTCGCAATAGGCCCAGTGCGTCGTGGCATCGAGCCCGTCGAGCAGGCCGCTGCGCGCGAGCAGCACCGCGCCGGAACACGACGACGTCACGGTGGCGCCCGCCGCGTGGCGCTCGCGAATCCAGGCGGCTTCGACGTCGTAGCGCTCGCCCAGCGGCTCGTCGGGCGGGACCGCCAGGTCGGTGACGCAGACGATCGCCGGTGCCGGCGCATCGGCGAGGCTCGCGTCGGGGGTGATGCGGATCCCGTTGGCGGCGGAGAACGGCCGCCCGTCACGCGACACGACGATCGGGCGAAACGGCGACGCGGCGCTGCCACCGTGGACCATCTGCCAGTCGCGGCAGGTGCTGGCGAGCGCGTCGTAGTAGCCGTACAGCGTGGCCGCGGACGTGTCGGGCACGCCGAGCAGCGCGACGACGACGGGCGGGGGCGGAGATCGCGACGAATCGGCCATGGCACGAATGTCCGGTTTGTTGCACGAATCACTTTAGTCGATCCGGCGCCCGCGCGGCACACTTCGGGCTCCACGACGCCGCCTCGCGGCGGCCGCCAATCACCGGAGCGACACTGACATGAACCTGATGGACTACGCCGGGCATCCGGTCACGGGCGCGAGCGACGACGGTCTCGCGCACTTCGAACGGGCCGCGCACGAGTTGCGCTGCTTCATCGGCGACCCGCTCGCCACGATCGAGCGCGCGCTGGCCGCGAGCCCGGCGATGACGATGGCGCACGTGCTCAGGGGCTGGCTGCACCTGCTCGGCACCGAGCCCGGCGGCCTGCCGGTGGCGCGCGAGTGCGCCGCGGCCGCGGCGGCGCTGCCCGCGACCGACCGCGAGCGCCGCCACGTCGAGGCGATGCGACTGGTCGCGCACGGGCGCTGGCGCGAGTCGGGGCGGGTGCTGGAGGACCTGAGCGCGCGCCATCCGCGCGACGCGCTCGCACTCGGCGTCGGTCACCAGGTCGACTTCTTCACCGGCGACTCGCGGATGCTGCGCGATCGCATCGCCCGTGCGCTGCCGGCGTGGAGCCCGGACATGCCGGGCTACCATGCGCTGCTCGGCATGCACGCGTTCGGCCTCGAGGAGACCGGTGACTACGAGCAGGCCGAGCGGCAGGGGCGGCGCTGCGTCGAGCTCGAGCCGCGCGACGGCTGGGGCTGGCACGCGGTCGCCCACGTGATGGAGATGCGCAACCGACCGCACGAGGGCATCGCGTGGCTGGAGCCGGGCGCGCCGGTCTGGTCGAACGAGAGCTTCTTCGCGGTCCACAACTGGTGGCACCTGGCGATGTTCCACCTCGAGCGCGACGACGTCGACGAAGTGTTGAAGCTGTTCGACGGACCGATCTTCGGCGCGCGCTCGACGGTGGTGATCGAGTTGGTCGACGCGACCGCGCTGCTGTGGCGGCTGCAGCTGCGCGGCGTCGACGTCGGCGACCGCTGGCACGCGGTTGCCGAGAACTGGGCACCGATCGCCGGTGCCGGCAACTACGCGTTCAACGACATGCACGCGATGATGGCCTTCGTCGGTGCAGGGCGGCGCGACGGGCGGGCAAGGGTGCTGTCGGCGCAGCACAGGGCACTTGACGCCGGCGACGACAATGCGGACTTCACGCGCGAGGTCGGTTCGGCCGCAACCCGGGCCATCCAGGCGTTCGGCGACGGCGACCACGCGCAGTCGGCGAGGCTGATGCGCGCGATCCGCAGCACGGCGCATCGCTTCGGTGGCAGCCACGCGCAGCGCGACGTCGTCGATCTGACGCTGATCGAGGCTGCGCTGCGCGGCGGCGATGCCGCCCTCGCCGGGGCGCTGGCCGCCGAGCGGCAGGCGCTGCGGCCGCGCAGCCCGCTGGCACGGCGTTTCCTGGACC
>DAORSF010000278.1:0-3894 GCA_035443405.1 Burkholderiaceae bacterium
GACCCGAGCCATCCAGGGCCGTCTCCAGGCCGACGAGCCGCAACGACTTCTCTCGGCAGCGGCGTCACTGCTGTCGAACCTCTCGCACTTCGCCGGCGTGGTCATGACGCCGCGTCGGGCTTCGCTGTTCCGGCAAGTCGAGTTCCTGCGATTGTCCGAGCGGCGCATCCTGCTGATCATCGTCACGCCGGAGGGCGACGTCCAGAACCGCATCCTGTCGACCGAGCGCGACTACACGCCGGCGCAGCTGGTCGAGGCGGCCAACTACATCAATGCGCACTTCGCCGGGCTCGACTTCGAGCACATCCGTGCGCACCTTCAGTCCGAGCTCGCATCGCTGCGCGACGACATCACCTCGCTGATGCACAAGGCGGTGGAGGCCAGCAACCGAGCGCTCACCGAAGAAGCCGAGCCGGTGGTCATCTCCGGCGAGCGCAACCTCGTCGGCCTCGCCGACCTGTCCGACAACATGGAACGGCTTCGCAGGCTGTTCGACCTGTTCGACCACAAGACCAGCCTGGTGCAACTGCTCGACGCGTCGAGCCGTGCGCAGGGCGTGCAGATCTTCATCGGCGGCGAGTCCGAACTGGTGCCGATGGACCAGATCAGCGTGGTGGTCGCGCCGTACGAGGCGGACGGGCGCATCGTCGGCACGCTCGGCGTGATCGGCCCGACGCGGATGGCCTACGAACGGGTGATACCGATCGTCGACATCACCGCGAAGCTGGTGTCCTCCGCGCTGAGCCACCACGGCTGATGCCGCGAGTGGACGCTCCGACACGATCGTCGCCCGTGCGGATGCCGGCGCCTGCATGTCCGAAGCGCTGATCCGCCGCTTCTTCGACGCGTTCGCCGCACTCGACGGCGCGGCGATGGCGGCCTGCTATCACCCGCAGGCCTCGTTCAGCGACCCGGTGTTTCCGGACCTTCGCGGCGGCGAGCCGGGGGCGATGTGGCGCATGCTGACCGCTGCTGCCGCGCGCAGCGGCGACTTCCGGCTCGACTACCGGATTGCCCGATCCGACGAGCGCAAGGCGCAGGTGCTGTGGGAGGCCCACTATCCATACCGGCCCGGGCGCAAGGTGCACAACCGGGTGCGGTCGACGCTCACCGTGTGGGACGGCGCGATCGTGCGTCACGTCGACGAGTTCGCGTTCTGGTCCTGGAGCCGGCAGGCGCTGGGCGCGAGCGGCTGGCTGCTCGGCTGGGCGCCCGCCTACCGCCGCGCGGTGCAGCGCGCCGCGCGCGGGCAACTCGATCGCTTCATTGCGCGCGAGGGCGCCTCCCCGTCATGACCCGCTATACCGCCATCGGCACTTTCGACCACGCCGCGCCGGCGCGCGCCGCCGTGCTCTTGCTGCAACTCGGCACGCCCGACGAGCCCACGCCGGCGGCGGTTCGCCGCTACCTGAGCGAATTCCTGTCGGATCCGCGCGTGGTCGAGATCCCCAGGCTGGCGTGGCTGCCGATCCTCCACGGCATCATCCTTCGCACCCGGCCGGCGCAGTCGGCGCGCAAGTACGCCAGCGTCTGGACCGGCGAGGGGTCGCCGCTGCTGGTGCATACCCGCCGCCAGGCGTCGCTGCTGCGCGGCGCCCTCGGCGCGCGCGGCCACGACGTCGAGGTCGCGTTCGCGATGCGCTACGGGAATCCGTCGATCGCGAAGGTGCTGCGCGAATTGCGCGAGCGCAACGTGACCCGGCTGCTGGCGTTGCCGATGTATCCGCAGTTTTCGGGATCGACCACTGCGACGGCGTTCGACGCGCTCGGCCGCGAGCTGGCCGGCTGGCGCAACCAGCCCGAGTGGCGCACCGTGCGCGGTTTCCACGACGACGACGGCTACCTCGACGCCCTGGTGGCGAGCGTGCGCCGCGCGTGGGAGCGCGATGGCCGCGCCGAGCGGCTGGTGATGAGCTTTCACGGCGTGCCGAGGCGCACGCTGACGCTCGGCGATCCGTACCATTGCGAGTGTCAGGCCACCGGCCGGCAGCTGGCCGAGCGCCTCGGCCTGCGCCCCGGAGAATGGCTCGTCACGTTTCAGTCGCGATTCGGACGGGCGGAGTGGCTGCAGCCGTACACCGAGCCCACGCTGCGGCAACTGGCGGCCTCCGGCGTTCGCAGCGTCGACCTGATCTGCCCGGGATTCATCGCCGATTGCCTCGAAACCCTCGAGGAGATCGCGATCGAGGGCCGCCAGGCCTTTCTCGACGCCGGCGGCCAGGCCTTCCAGTACATCGAATGCCTGAACGAGTCGCCGCAGTTCGTCGACGCGCTGGCCACGCTCGCCGAGCAACACCTGTCGGGCTGGCCGACCCGCCGCCTCACCGAAGCGCAGGCCGCCGAGCAGGCCCGCCTGCTCGCGCAGCGCAAGCAGCGCGCGCTCGATCTCGGCGCCAGCGCCTGATCGGGGCTGCGCGCCGAGGCGGCGCTGCACCGGGGCCGCGCCCCGACGCGGGTCTCGCTGGCGCGCGCAGCCGAAAAGTCGCTCAGGCCTTCGGCGGAATCCGCAGCACCTGCCCCGGATAGATCTTGTCCGGATGCGTGAGCATCGGCTTGTTCGCCTCGAAGATCTGCATGTAGGCGTTGGCGTTGCCGTAGTACTCCTTGGCGATCTTCGACAGCGTGTCGCCGCGCACCACCGTATAGAATTTCGCCTCGGGGAGCGGATTCTTCACCGTCATGTTGTCGACCACCTTGACCACGCCGGACACGTTGCCGCAACACAGCGCGATCTTCTCGCGGGTTTCCTGGTCGTTGGCCAGACCGGAAACCGTGACCGTGCCGGTGCTCGCGTCGAAGGCGACGTCCAGGTTCTCGGCGCTCAGCTTCATCGCGCCGATGTAGTCCTTGATCGCCTTCGCAGCGGTCGCGTTGGCGTCCGCGGCCGCGCCCGCAGCCTTCGCTTCGCCGCTTCCGAACAGTTTCTCACCGGCTTCCTTGATGAACGACAGCAGACCCATGATTGTTCTCCTTGCCTGATGCCCCACCGGCGGCGGGGGCTGAACGAGAGAGTAGCGTGTTCGGGCCGCCGCACCCCCATTGCCGTCAAACCCCCTTTGAAATTCCGGCCAATGCCCCGACATGAGACAGGCCGCTTTCGAGCCGGCGTGGGATTCTTGGTGCAAGTATTTGATTCGATTGGGAGATTGAGGGGATGAACCCAGACAGGCCGGATCGACCCGAAGACCAGGCGCGCGCCGCAGCCGATGCCGCAGCGGGGCCACCGGGGCCCGAAGCAAGCCCGGCCGGCGGGGCGGCGGACGCAGCGGGAGCGGATCTGGCGCAGCGATTGTCCGACGCAGAGGCGAAGCTGGCCGAGATGCAGGACCAGTACCTGCGCGCGGTCGCCGAGGTCGAAAACGTGCGGCGCCGGGCGCAGGAAGACGTCGCCAGGGCGCACAAGTACGGCATCGAGGGTTTCGCGGAGAGCCTGCTGCCAGTCAGGGACAGCCTCGAGATGGCGCTGACGGCCGACACCCCGACGGTCGAGAACCTGAAGGAGGGTGTCGAGGCGACGTTGCGCCTGCTGGTCTCGGCCTTCGAGAAGAACCGCCTGCTCCAGATCGATCCGCAGGGCGAGAAGTTCGACCCGAACCGGCACCAGGCGATCTCGACCGTCCCCGCGTCGGCGACCCAGCCGCCGGTGGCGCCGAACCACGTCGCGCACGTGCTGCAGAAGGGCTACCTGATCGCCGACCGCGTGCTGCGACCGGCGCTCGTCACCGTGGTGCAGGGCTGATCGGGCCGCCGCCGGCTTGAATTCCGCCCGACGCGACACATCTGTAGAACCAGCAAGTTTTCGCCATCGAGGAACGAACCAAATGGGCAAGATCATCGGCATCGACCTGGGCACGACGAACTCGTGCGTCGCCATCATGGAGGGCGGCCAGCCCA
>DAORSF010000279.1:0-3894 GCA_035443405.1 Burkholderiaceae bacterium
AGGACATCCGCTTCGGCGACAACCTGCCGAAGACGCGCTCCGGCAAGATCATGCGCCGCCTGCTGCGCGCGCTGGCCAAGGGCGAATCGATCACGCAGGACGTGTCGACGCTCGAGAATCCCGCGATCCTCGAGCAACTGAAGCAGGCGCTTTGAACGACGACAGCCGGTCCGCGATCGGGCGGACCGGTACACGAGCGAGCGGACGACGGATCCGCCGCCGCAACGGAAGGGGATGAGTGGCGTGCTGAGCGTGGTGGTGGTGCTCAAGGGTCTGGTCGAGTTCGCCGGGTTGCTGATCCTCGGCCAGGGGCTGGTGTTCCTGCTCAGTTTCGGCAGGCACGAGCAGAACCCGATCTACCAGGTGCTGCGATTCCTGACTTCGCCGGTGACGCGCGCGGTGCGCCGGATCACGCCCGCCTTCGTCGTCGACCGGCACGTGCCTGCGGTGGGACTCTTCCTGTTGTTCTGGGTATGGGTCGCACTGCTCGTCGCGAAGCTCAGGCTGCAGATGCCGGTGGCGGGCTGAGGATGGCGGGAGCGACCGTGGGCGTGAACACGACCCTCAACGCCTGGTTCTACCGCCAGATGGCCATCTGGGCGGGGCTGCTCAAGCGCGACGAGATGTCGCTCGAGTACTGGGAGCGGGTCCGTGCGTTGCGGCCGCGGGATGCCGCCACGGTGCTGACGGTCGCGCATCGCCGCGCCGAGCGCGGCGAGCACCGCGAGGCGGTCGCGCTGGTCGAGCAGGCGCTCGCGATCGATCCCGACCGCGCGCCCGCGTGGTTCAACCTGGGATTCCTGCAGCAGGAACTCGGCGAGCACGCGGACGCGCTGCGCGCCTTCGACCGCGCGATCACGCTCGATCCGAAGCTCGATCGCGCCTGGTACGGCAAGGCACTGTCGCTGATCAAACTGGGCCGCGTCGACGAGGCGATCGAGCCACTGAAGAAGAACACGGAGTTGCAGCCGCTGTCGCCGTACGGCTACTACCAGCTCGCGCACGCGTGGAACCGCTTGGGCAAGCGGCAGAACGTGATCGCGACGATCCGCCGGCTGTCGCAGTTCGAGCCGAAGGTGGCCAAGCAGCTCGAGCGCGAGATCGGCGTCGACGCCGGGATACCGGACCCGTACGCGTAGCGCGCCGACGCGTTCCGGGCAACAGGAACAAGGGTTCTGGACACGAGGTGGAGATCACCTCACACGAGGAGAGCGGAGATGAAGCACGAAGAGACACATCGGGAGGAGGGGCCATGCAGCTGAGCGCCAAGCACCACGAGTACTGGAACCGTAACCTCAGGATCACCCTGGTCCTGCTGGCGATCTGGTTCGTCGTCACCTACGTGATCGGGTTCTACGCCCGGTCGCTCGACTTCAACTTCTTCGGCTGGCCCTTCTACTTCTGGGTCGGCGCGCAGGGCGCGCTCGTCGTCTACGTACTGCTGATCGGGTTTTACGCGCGCTACATGAACAAGCTCGACCGCGAGTACGGGGTCGAAGAGGAGGAAGAGGTATGAGCACCGCTCAGCAATCCCAGAAGTCCTTCACGTCGCAGCTGAAGAAGGTCTACGGGTTCTACACCGGCGGTTTCATCACGTTCGTGATCGTGCTCGCGATCCTCGAGCAGATGGGGTTGCCGCGGCAGACCATCGGCTACGTATTCCTGATCGCCACGATCCTGCTGTACGCCGGCATCGGCATCATCAGCCGGACCAACGAGGCGGCCGAGTACTACGTGGCCGGGCGTCGCGTGCCGGCGATCTTCAACGGCATGGCCGTCGGCGCTGACTGGATGTCGGCGGCGTCGTTCATCGGCATGGCCGGCACGCTGTACCTGACCGGCTACAGCGGCCTGGCCTTCGTCATGGGCTGGACCGGCGGCTACGTGCTGGTGGCGCTGCTGCTGGCGCCGTACCTGCGCAAGTTCGGGCAGTTCACGATTCCCGACTTTCTCGGGGCCCGCTACGGCGGACACGTGCCGCGCTTCATCGGCATCGTGATCGCGATCCTGTGCTCGTTCACCTACGTGGTGGCGCAGATCTACGGCGTGGGCATCATCACCACCCGGTTGACCGGCGTGCAGTTCGAGATCGGCATCTTCCTGGGCCTGGCGGGCATCCTGGTGTGCTCGTTCCTCGGCGGCATGAAGGCGGTCACGTGGACGCAGGTGGCGCAGTACATCATCCTGATCGTCGCCTACCTGATCCCGGTGGTGTGGCTGTCGGTGACGCAGACCGGCTTCCCGGTCCCGCAACTGATCTACGGCCAGCAGCTGCAGAAGGTCACGCAGCTCGAGGAGAAGCTGAACGCCGATCCGAAGGAGATCGAGGTCCGGAAGATCTTCGGTGACCGTGCCGCGGCCGCCACCGAGAGGCTGAAGGACATTCCGAAATCGTTCGCCGAAGGCAAGGCCGCGCTCGACAAGGCGCTCGCCGACGCGAAGGCGGGCGGCGATCCGGCAATGATCAAGAAGGCCGAGGACGCGCTGACCAAGTATCCGAAGGACGAGGATGCGGCGCGCCGGGCATGGTCGGCCGAGCGCGGTCTGGCAGCGCGTGCGGCGCCGATCTCGCGGCACGCGGAAGCGTTCCCGGGCAAGGACGATCACGCGCGCGACGTCTCGAGGCGCAACTTCCTGGCGCTGATCTTCTGCCTGATGGTCGGCACGGCCGCGTTGCCGCACATCCTGATGCGGTACTACACGACGCCGTCGGTGCGGGAGGCGAGGAACTCGGTGACCTGGTCGCTGTTCTTCATCTTCATGCTGTACTTCACCGCCCCGGCGCTCGCAGTGCTGGTCAAGTACGTGATCTACAGCGACCTGACCGGTACCGCGTTCGCCAGCCTTCCGGGCTGGGTGCAGTCGTGGCAGGCGGTGGACCCGGGGCTGTTGTCGATCGTCGACGTCAACGGCGACGGCATGGTGCAGCGTGCGGAGATCTCGATCGGCGGCGACATCGTCGTGCTGGCGACCCCCGAGATTGCCGGGCTGCCGTACGTGATCTCGGGCCTGGTAGCCGCGGGCGGCCTGGCCGCGGCGCTGTCGACCGCGGACGGCTTGCTGCTGACGATCGCCAACGCGCTTTCGCACGATCTCTACTACAAGATGATCGACCCGAACGCGCCGACGCAACGTCGCGTGCTGCTGTCGAAGATCCTGCTGCTGGTGGTCGCCATCCTGGCGGCGCTGACTGCGGCGCAGAAGCCGGCCGACATCCTGTTCCTGGTGTCTGCGGCGTTCTCGTTCGCGGCGGCCGGGTTCTTCCCGGCGCTGGTGTGCGGCATCTTCTGGAAGCGCACCACGGGCATCGCCGCATCGCTGGGCATGCTGGCTGGCTTCGGCATCACGTTCTACTACATGACGCTGAACCAGGTCTGGCTGCGCAACGTGTTCTACGGCACGCCGCGTACCGATCCGGTCACGAGCCTGTGGTGGGAGATCCAGCCGATCTCGGCCGGCCTGTGGGGCGTGCCGCTGGGCTTCATCGTGATCATCCTGGTCTCGCTGGTCACGCCGGCGCCCGACCGGAAGACGCAGGAGCTGGTCGAGCACGTGCGGTATCCGAGCCTGAAGGCAGCCTGACGAAGCTGCCTGCTCCGGGGCGGCGCGAGTCGTCCCCGGCGCAAACGACCGGCCGCTTCGGCGGCCGGTGCCCCAAGGGGCCGATCGACCGATCGGCCCCTTTTTTCAGGGTTTTTTCTCCTTGCTTATCAACGCGTTGCACGCGCGCCGCAGAGGTCGTGCGGTATACTTCGCGCCCTCGGAGGGGTGGATGAGTGGTTTAAGTCGCACGCCTGGAAAGCGTGTAGGGGTTAACAGCCCCTCGGGGGTTCGAATCCCCCTCCCTCCGCCACCGACTCAGCCGCCTTGCCGGGCGATCAGCGTGACGCCGAG
>DAORSF010000280.1:0-3877 GCA_035443405.1 Burkholderiaceae bacterium
TTCGCGCTCGACCCGCTCCGCCACCGCCCACTTCTCGGTGCAGGTGTTCACGAACATCAGGTACTTCTGGCGGTTGTCGTAGAAGCGGAAGCTGCTGCGCGCGTCGCTGCCCGGCTCGGCCGACGGCAAGGCCGGCGCGCCCGGCGACGGTTCCGCTGAATGCTCGCTGCGTTCGACCAGCGCTGCGCCCGATGTCGCCATGTCCGCCCCCTCGTCTCTCGGCCAGCTTCGATGTGCCTGCCGGACGATTCAAGCGACGCGACTGCGCCGTGTCAACCCACTTCACTCCCATCGGGAAAGTGGGCGCTGGCAATGGGGCAGGCCCCATGACGTGGGAGCTTCGCGGCTGCGTTTCGGGCGAGAATGGATCTCCTGCAAACGGATGTCGAAGGTGCAACGATGATCGAACGCCGGCCTGCCGGGCACGCTTCCGGCGCGGTGCAAGGCCTGCGCGTCGATCCGTGCGTGCCGGACGCCGTTTGCGAAAGCCTTCGCGCCGAGGTGCGCGAGTTCCTTGCCGACGTCCTGTCGCGCTACCCCGCCGCCGCCCGGGTGCGCCACTGGAGCGCGGCCGATCCGGCATTCAGCCGCAGGCTCGGCGAGCGCGGCTGGATCGGCATGACCTGGCCGCGCCGCTTCGGAGGCCACGAGCGCTCGCAACTCGAGCGGTACGTGGTGATCGAGGAGTTGCTGGCCGCCGGCGCGCCGGTCGCCGCGCACTGGACCGCCGATCGGCAGAGCGGGCCCCTGCTGATCCGCTATGCGCCGGAGACGCTCGCCGCCAGGATCGTGCCCGGCATCGCGCGCGGCGAGACCTACTTCTGCATCGGGCTCAGCGAGTCGGACACCGGCTCGGACCTCGCGTCGGTGCGCACCCGCGCCACGAGGTTCGAGGGCGGCTGGCTGCTCGACGGCGCCAAGCTCTGGACCACCGGCGCGCATCGCGCCCACTACATGATCGCGCTGGCGCGCACCGCGCCGCGCGGCGAGTCGCGCCACGCCGGCCTGTCGCAGTTCCTGGTCGACATGAAGGCACCGGGCGTCACGATACGCCCGATTCGCAACCAGGCCGACGAACACGATTTCAACGAAGTGAGCTTCGAACGCGTCGAACTGCCCGACGAATGCCTGATCGGCGCCGAGGGCGAGGGCTGGGCGCAGGCGGCCACCGAGCTCGCTTTCGAGCGCAGCGGGCCCGAACGCTACCTGAGCGGCATGCGGCTGATGCTGGAGATGCTCGACGCGGCATCGGTCGACGACGCGCGCGCGCGCGTCGCGCTCGGGCGCCTGGTCGCGCACTACGCGACGCTGCGCCAGATGTCGCTCGGCGTCGCCGGCCTGCTGGCGCGCGGCGACGATCCGGGGCTGGCCGCGGCGATCGTCAAGGACCTCGGCGCGACCCTCGAGCAATCGCTTCCCGAGGTCGCGCACGAACTGTTCGGCGGCGCGATGCCGGCCGGCTCCGCGCTGGCCGAGGTCGCCGACTACGTCACGCGGGCGGCACCGTCGTTCTCGCTGCGCGGCGGCACACGCGAGATCCTGCGCGGCATCGTCGCGCGCGGGCTCGGCTTGCGATGAACGCGGCAGCGGTGCCACCAGGCGAACCCGGCGAACCGCGCGCGGCGCAGCGCGACGCGCGCGACGACTCGCTGCGCGCGGAGATCGAACGCAGCGCGCAGCGGATCTTCGGCGAGAACGTCGACGCGGCGGCCTTCGCCGAAGTCGAGCGCGGCGAATGGCCGCAGCGCCTGTGGCGCGTGGCCGTCGACGTCGGGTTCGCCGCGGCGCCGGCGCGCGCCGCGCACGGCGGCATCGAGGCCAGCTGGGCCGACGCGTGGCCGATCCTGCACGGCGTCGGGTTCTGGCAGGTGCCGTTGCCGCTCGCCGAGACGATGATCGGCGCGATGCTGCTGTCGATGGCCGGCGCGGCGGTGCCCGACGGACCGATCGCGCTGGTCGACGAGGCGTGCGGCGGCGTGCGCGTCGAAGGCGTGCCCGGCGCGCCGACGCTCGCCGGACAGGCAAGCCGCGTGCCCTGGGCCCGCCACTGCCGCTGGGCGCTGGTGTCGATTCGCGATCCCGACCCGGGCAGCGTGGCGCTGGTGGACCTGAAGCAGGGCGAGCGCGTGCGCATCGTCGCCGGCACGAACCTGGCCGGCGAGCCGCGCGACGAGGTGACGTTCGCCGATGCGCGTTGCGCGCTGCGCATCGACGCCCTGCTGCCCGCGCTCGACGCGCCGGTGCGGCACCTGGCCGCGATGGCGCGCAGCGCAGCGATCGCCGGTGCGCTGGAGTCGCTGCTCGCGCAGTCGGTGCGCTACGCCGGCGAGCGCGTGCAGTTCGGCCGCCCAATCGGGAGCTTTCAGGCGATCCAGCATGCGCTCGCGCTGCTGGCCAACGAGACGGTCGCGGCACGCACCGCGGCACTGGTCGCTGCCGGCTCGGCGCCGTCGATCGCCGGCATGGCGGCAAGCGCCGCCTTCGACATCGCGGTCGCGAAGCTTCGCTGCAGCGAGGCGGCGAGCCGAGGCGCACCGATCGCGCACCAGGTGCACGGGGCGATCGGCTTCACGCGCGAGCATCCGCTGCACCGGGCGACCTGCAGGCTCTGGTCATGGCGCGACGAATACGGCAGCGACGCGCAATGGGCGGAACGGCTGGGCAGCGAAGCGATCCGCGAGGGGTCCGAAGGCTTCTGGCCGGCCCTGACGCGCCGTCGGTTCGGCGACCGCTGAGCGCGCGCCCGGCGCGTCGCGATCGCTACCCCGGCTCCCTCTGGTACTCGTGATTCGCGGTGTTCACGTGCGAGCGGCGAAACTCGACCGGCCGGTCGTTCAGCGTGAAGGCGACGCGCCGAACCAGCAGCAGCGGGCTGCTCGCCGGCAACTCGAGCAGCCGCGCGATGTCGGCGGGCGCAGCGACCGCGCGGACCGTCTCGGCAGTCCGCACCACCGACAGCCCGAAGCCGTGCTGGTACAGGTGGTAGATCGTGTTCGTGCGTTCCTTCAGCCGCGCCGGGGTGAGCCCGGCGAACAGATCGCCGGGAACGGCGATGTCGTCGACGATCACCGGCTTGCCGTCCAGCCGGAGCGCGTTGCGGTAGACGAACACCGGCGCGCGCGGCGCGAGCAGCAGTCGCTCGGCGGTCTCGTCGTCGGCGCGCGCCTTGCGGAAGTCCACCAGCTCGACTTCCGGGTACTCCTTTACGCCGTCGTGGCGGATGACGTTGAAGAACAGGAACAGCATCCGGTCGCGACTGTGCGTGGCGACGAAAGTCCCGCGCCCCTGCTGGCGCACCAGCACGTTCTCGGCGACCAGCTCGTCGATCGCCTTGCGCAGCGTGCCGATCGCGATGCCGAAACGCTCGGCGAGCCGGGGTTCCGCCGGGATGGCTTCGCCGGGCTTCCATTCGCCGGCACCCAGCGCGGCCAGCATCCTGCGCTTGACCTCCTTGAAGATCGGCCCGCCCGACGCCGGGTCGATGAAGTCCTGTCTGTCCATGTGAGGGTCCGCCCCTGCCCCGGATGGTCCGGCGCGCATGCCGCCATTCTGACAGCAAACCGAAAGACCATGTGGATGAGTTGAGTCATATAGTTGACTCGGCCCAGGCGGTCGTCTACGATCGCGGGACCGTCCCGGCCGTGCGGCGGCCCGGCGATCCCAGTGGTCCATCCCGAAGGAGTGATCGATGATTCACGTCGTATTGCACGACGCCAAGGACACCGTCGCGGTGGCGGTCGTCGAAGGCATCAAGGCCGGCACGCAGCTCAATGCGTGGATCATGGACGAGGACAAGACGATCCCGGTCAAGGCCACGCAGGACATCCCGATCGGCCACAAGGTCGCGCTGAAGGACATGGCCGTCGGCGACACCGTC
>DAORSF010000281.1:0-3868 GCA_035443405.1 Burkholderiaceae bacterium
ACCGAGCCGAGCGTCGCCTTGATCGTGCCCTTGGCGCTGATCGCGCGCGAGAACACCGGGAACTGCATCGCGGTGAGGTCCTTGACGTCGCGCACGCCGCCGTCGATCACCAGGCCGCGCGCCCCGCGCGCGCGGAACGAGGTTGCCAGCAGGTCGCCGAAGAAACCATCCTCGCTGTCGGCGCTGCAGGCCGCTACGACGACGTCGCCGTCGCGAAGCTGTTCGGCCGCGACGTGCATCATCCAGTTGTCGCCCGGGTGGAGCAGCACCGTAACTGCCGTGCCGCACAGGTGCGCGCCGGTGTAGATCGGGCGCATGTAGGGCTTCATCAGGCCGGAGCGGCCCATCGCTTCGTGGATCGTCGCGACGCCGAAGCGCGCCAGTTTCTCGACGGCGGCAGCGTCGGCGCGCTGGATGTTGCGCTTGACGATGCCGAGGTTGTACATGGACATGGCGTATGGCTCCCTGGTGTCAGCGACCGCGGGCCTTCAGCGCGCGGTCGAGGCGCGGGTAGACGCGCCGCGCGTTGCCTTCGTAGACCTTGTGGCGGTCCCCGGCGCTCAGCGACGAGGCCTCGATGTAGCGCTTCGTGTCGTCGTAGTAGTGACCGGTTTCCGGGTCGATCCCGCGCACCGCACCGATCATCTCGCTCGCGAACAGGATGTTGTCGATCGGGATCACCTTCGCCAGCAGGTCGATGCCCGGCTGGTGGTAGACGCAGGTGTCGAAGAAGACGTTGTTGAGCAGGTGATCCTTCAGCAGCGGCTTCTTCAGCTCCTGCGCCAGCCCCCGGAACCGTCCCCAATGGTAGGGCACCGCGCCGCCGCCGTGCGGGATCACGAACTTCAGCGTCGGGAAGTCGCGGAACAGGTCCGAGGTCAGGCACTGCATGAACGCGGTCGTGTCGGCGTTCAGGTAGTGCGCGCCGGTGGTGTGGAAGCACGCGTTGCAGCTGGTGCTCACGTGGATCATCGCCGGGATCTCGAGCTCGACCATCTTCTCGTAGATCGGGTACCAGTGGCGGTCGGACAGCGGCGGCGAAGTCCAGTGCCCGCCCGACGGATCGGGATTCAGGTTGATCGCGACGAAGCCGTAGTCGTTCACGCAACGCTCGAGCTCGGGGATGCAGGTCTTCGGGTCCACGCCGGGCGACTGCGGCAGCATGGCCGCGCCGATGAAGTGGTCGGGGAACAGCCGGCTCACGCGGCAGCACAGCTCGTTGCAGATCGCCGCCCAGGTCGCGCTGGTCTGGAAGTCGCCGATGTGGTGCGCCATGAAACTCGCGCGCGGCGAGAAGACGGTGAGGTCGCTGCCGCGCTCCTTCATCTTCGCGAGCTGGTTCGTTTCGATCGACTCGCGCAGCTGGTCGTCGGAGATCTTCAGCTCGGACGGTTTCGGCGCGACCGACGGATCCTTCAGGCCGGCGATCTGGCGGTTGCGCCAGTCTTCCAGCGCCTTCGGCGCCGTGGTGTAGTGGCCGTGAATGTCGATGATCATCGCTGCCTTCCTTTCCAGACCGAATCGGGAACCATGGCTTCGCCGCGCATGATGAGGCGCGCAGTGCGCAGCAGCGCCGCGCGGACGACGCTCTGCGGGTCGACCGGATCGACCTCGAGCTCGACGCTGAACTCGCCGGTGGGGTGCTCGACCGAGACCGTCTTCACCAGCCCGCGCGGCACGCTCGCGATGCCCTGCGTGACCGAGCCGTCGAGCACGCAGGCCGTGCCGACCGTGACTGCCGCCAGCACGCCGATCGCATCGTGGCAGACGTGCGGAATGAAGCAGCGCGTCGACAGGCTCCCGCCGGTGCGCGGCGGCGCGACCAGGCACATCTTCGGATAGGACTTCTTCGTCACGTCGCCCAGCCCCATCAGCTGGCCGGCGGCCAGCCGCAAGGCCTCGACGCGAGTCTTCAACCCGGTGTCGGCGTTGAGGTCGGCGACCGACTCGTATCCGGTGCGGCCCACGTCGGCGGCCCGGAACAGCACCATCGGCATGCCGTTGTCGATGCAGGTGGCCTGGATGCGGCCGACACCGGGCACGTCGATCTCGTCGAGCACGCGGCCGGTCGGCAGCAGGCCCGAGCAGACCGATCCGGCGGTGTCGAGGAAGTTGATCGTGATCGGCGACGAGGTGCCGGGAACGCCGTCGATGCGCGCGTCGCCCGAGTACTCGACGCGGCGACCGGCCGCAGTCATCGGGGTCTGCACGGTGATGTCGCACTGCATGTCGGTGTTCAGCGTGAGCACGCGAAGCGTCGTCGTGTCGCCCCGAGGGGCGGCCAGGCCGGTCTCGAGCGCGAAGGGAACGACCGCCGCGAGCATGTTGCCGCAGTTCGGCGTGGTGTCGACCGTGTCCTTGTCGGGCTGCAGCTGAGCGAACAGGAAATCGAGGTCGACGCCGGCGACCTGGCTGCGCCGGACGATGCCGACCTTGCTGGTGAGCGGATGCGCGCCGCCGAGGCCGTCGATCTGTCGCTTGTCCGGCGAGCCCATGACGGCGAGCAGCACGCGGTCGCGCGTCGCGACGTCGGCGGGCAGGTCGGCCTCGTCGAAGAAGGGCCCGCGCGACGTGCCGCCGCGCATGAACAGGCAGGGGATGGCAGTCTGCATGGATCGGTCTCGGGCCGGTCGGGAACCGGGATTCTCGCACGCGGGCTTGCGCGTCTCCGCTGGGCCGGCCGATATCAGCCGTGCCGGATCGGCATGAGCAGGCAGGCGGGCGGCAGCCCATCCGGAAGCGGCGCCGGTGGCGGCGGCTCGCCGCACCCGCAGCGGCCGCAGGCCATGCCGCGGGCGAAGCGCGCACCATAGCGCGGGCAGGCGTCGGCCTGCCCCCCACGAAAGGCGCGTCGCGGTCGGGGAGCATGGCCGATTCCAGCCAGCCGATGGCGCCGGCCGCCGACGTGTCAGCGACAGCGCGCCTGTGCGTCGACCTTCATGTGTCGGCGCAGCCATTGCCGCTCGCGCTGCGCGGCGTGTCGCGCGGCGACCTTCTCTTCGGGGCTCTGGTCGGGCCGGAAGTCGAACGCGCGGCGCGCCATCGGGTACATCTGCAGCTCGACCGGGACGCCGCGCTCCCACAGCGTGTAGAACGCGCGGCCGTTGACGAAGCGGCGCAGTTCGAAGTCCGCGTCGCCGATCAGCATCAGCATCGGGGCGACGATGGCGCGCACCTCGGGCGCGGTCGAGAACAGCTGCTGCGGCTCGGCCGCGTTCGGGTCCTGGAAATGCCCGTAGTACGACACGATCGCGGCGACGTCGGCGGGGCGCTTCGCGGCGAGCCGGATCGCGAAGTACGGGCCGCGCGACTTGGCGACGATGCCGACCGGGCCCTTGCACGCGTCGGAGCGGGCAAGCAGTGCGTCGAGGCCCGCTTCGACGTCGGCTTCGGTTTCAGGGTAGTGGCGGTCGGGCCAGCGCTCGAGCATGTTGCCGCTCAGCCAGTCCGGGGCCAGGACCAGGAATCCGTCGCGGGCCAGTGCGCGCATGTGCTCGCGGTCGACGTCCTCGAAGCCCCGTTTGGCGTGGATGTACAGCACCGCCGGCCACGGCCCCGTCCCGGCGGGCCGCGCGATCTCGATCGGTACGTCGACGTCGCCGTGCCGGACGCTGCGTTTGTCGAGCGCCTGGGCGGCCGACGCCAGCGGTGCGAGCAGGCAGAGCGTGAACAGCCATCGGTGCATCGTCGGTCTCCCCGTGGTCGTGCCGATCACAACACGAACGCGCGGTCGGGTAAAGCCGCAGGCGTGCGCCCGGGCTGGCAGGCCCGCCGCAGCGCTCGGTTAGAATTCCTCGTCGACTCCATCCCCTGGCTCGAGGAGCAGCATGAGCGCCGAGCAGCAGCCCGCCGGTTCCGCGGCGCGTCC
>DAORSF010000282.1:0-3858 GCA_035443405.1 Burkholderiaceae bacterium
CGAGCTGGACGTCGAACGGCAGGCTGGTGGAGACGCCGTTCGGATAGAACTCGTGCGTGCTCAGCCCCTCGGGCTCGAGAAAGACCTGGTGCGATGCCTTGTCGGCAAAGCGGTGGATCTTGTCCTCGATCGACGGGCAATAGCGTGGTCCCACGCCCTCGATCACGCCGGTATACAGCGGGCTGCGATCCAGGCCCGAGCGGATGATCTCGTGCGTGCTGGGCTGCGTGTGCGTGATCCAGCACGGCAGTTGCCGCGGATGCTGGCCTGGATGGCCGAGGAACGAGAACACCGGCAGCGGGTCGAGGTCGCCGGGCTGCTCGTCGCAGCGCGAGAAGTCGATGGTCCGTCCGTCGATGCGCGGCGGCGTGCCGGTCTTCAGGCGCCCCTGCGGCAGTTTCAACTCGCGCAGCCGTTCGGCGAGCGACAGCGACGGCGGATCCCCGGCACGCCCGGCCGGGTAGTGCGCGAGTCCGACGTGGATCAGGCCGTTCAGGAAGGTTCCGGCCGTCAGCACGACGGTGCGGGCGCGAAAGCGCAGGCCGAGTTGCGTCACCGCGCCCGCCACCCGGTCCCCTTCGAGGAGCAGGTCGTCCACCGCCTGCTGGAACAGCCAGAGGTTCGGCTGGTTCTCGAGACGGGTGCGGATGGCCTGGCGGTACAGCACCCGGTCGGCCTGCGCGCGCGTGGCGCGCACCGCCGGCCCCTTGCTGGAATTCAGGATGCGGAACTGGATGCCGGCCTCGTCGGTTGCGGCCGCCATCGCGCCGCCGAGCGCATCGATCTCCTTGACCAGGTGACCCTTGCCGATGCCGCCGATCGACGGATTGCACGACATCTGGCCGAGCGTTTCGATGCTGTGCGTCAGCAGCAGCGTGCGACTTCCCATGCGCGCGGCCGCCAGCGCCGCTTCGGTGCCGGCATGGCCGCCGCCGACGACGATCACGTCGAACTGCTGCGGGAAGTCCATGCTCGCCATGGTATTCGCGATCCAGTCGAAAGGGTGGCCCGCGACCAGCGGCTGGCCCGCGCTGTGCCCGCTGCACGGGAAGGCGCCGCGCAGCGCCGGGTCCATCGGGTCGCGCGGGAGCGCGGATTATAGGCCCTGCCGACGGCGAACTGAAGTGCGTGCCTCCGGCCGGGATCAATCTCGGCCGGAACGGGATGCTGGCGAACGCCGCGGCTGTTTCACGTGAAACACCTGCCGAGCTGGCGTACGCCACGACGCCCCCGGTTGTTGTTTCACGTGGAACGTGACCGCACGCAGCCAGCCCTGCTCCCGCGACAGCCCGACCACTTTCCCCTAGGATGGGCGGATGGACGCCGCTGCCGAGTTGCTCGCCGCTTACCCTGCGCTGCGAAGCGTGCCGACGGCGCGCTTCGCGGAAAGCGCAGCACACCTGCCAGTCGTCAGCGTGTCGTCCGGCACCGAGCTGTTCGCGGAGGGTCAGGCCTGCCAGGGCTTCCCGTGCGTACTCGGCGGCCAGGTTCGCGTCGCCCGCGGATCGGCCGACGGCCGCGAACTCGAGCTGTACCGGGTCGGGCCCGGCGAGGTCTGCGTGGTGTCGGCCGGCTGCCTGTTCGGAGGCGCGCCGATGACTGCGCACGGCCACGCCGTCGGGACCACCCGGCTTGCAATGGTCGACCGCGACACGCTGCTCGAGTGGAGTGACGCCCGGCCCTGGCGCCTCTTCCTGATGGGGTTGATGGCCGAGCGCCTGGCCGAGCTGACCGCGTTGGTCGAGGCGGTTGCGTTCCAGCGCCTGGACCAGCGGCTTGCCCGCAGCCTGCTCGGTCACGGTCCGACGGTCCAGGCCACGCACCAGCGACTGGCCGACGAACTCGGCACCTCGCGGGAGATCGTGTCGCGCCTGCTTGGGCGCTTCGAGGCGCAGCACATCGTGCGCCTCGGTCGCGAGCGGATCGAGATCGTCGACCTGCCCGCGCTTCGGCAATTGGCCGGCGGTCTGTAACCGGGGTCACAGACGCCGGCCGCCCGGACCGCTGCAATGGCAATCGCCAATCTTCGGGCGACTTCGCCCGTCCAACAGGGGAATCAGCATGAAAGTCAACGTCGGTGGCCTGGATCGCGCCATTCGAGTCGTCGTAGGCATCGCCTTGATCGCACTGGCCCTCACCGGCACGATCGGTGCGTGGGGCTGGATCGGAGTCGTGCCACTCGCGACGGGCCTGCTCAAGACCTGCCCGCTCTACTCGATCTTCGGCTTCAACACCTGCCCGATGACCAAGAGCACGTAACGCGGCAGCGTCGCGCTCGCCAGCCGGGTCGGCTGCAGGGAACGGTTGCCGGTCGAGCGGGCCTGGACGTGTGATGCAGCGCCCCGCGTCGCTGGCCCGTGCGCATCACACGCGCCGATTGGCATGTTTCACGTGAAACACGGCCAAGCGGCTGCGGACGCTCCGGTATCGCCGGTCGCAGCCTGCGCCTGTCCACGAGTGCTCAGCGAACGGCGTCCAGTTCGGCGCGAACCCGCGCCGCGATCGCCAGGCTGCCGGTCAGCCCCGGCGACTCGATGCCAAACAAGTTGACCAGGCCGGGCGCGCCATGAATCGCTGCGCCGTCGATCCTGAAGTCCGCCGCCGCGGTGCCCGGGCCGACCAGTTTCGGGCGCATCCCCGCGTAGGCAGGTTGCAGGGCCCCATCCGGCAGCTCCGGCCAGTAGGTCCGGATCTCAGCGTAGAAGCTGTCGCCGCGACGCGGGTCGACGTCGTAGCCGATCCGGGGCACCCATTCGACATCGGGTCCGAAACGCCCCTGCCCGCCCAGATCGAGCGTCAGGTGCACACCCAGTCCGGCCTCGTTCGGAATCGGGTAGATCAGTCGCGAGAAGGGACAACGGCCGGACAGCGAGAAGTAGTTCCCTTTCGCCAGGTGCAGCGCAGGCACGCTGCCAGCCACGAGCCCCTCGATGCACGTCGCCACCTGCTGCGCCCCGAGGCCGGCTGCATTGACCAGCTCGCGGCACGCGACGCGCATCGAACCTGACTCGCCGGCGACCTCCAGTTCAAAGCCATCCGCCCTGACCTCGCCGCGCACGACCTCGCTCAGCAGCGCCAGCATGGCACCGTGGTCTTCGGCATCGCCGAGCAGCGCGAGCATCAGCCCGTGGCTGTCGACGATGCCGGTTTCGGGCGAGATCAGTGCGTGCTGGCAGCGCAGCGCCGGCTCCAGCGAACGCGCTTCGGCGCCGCTCAACCATCGCAGCGTGTCGACGCCGGCCGCCTGCGCGCGCCGCTCGATCTTGTCGAGTCCCGCGCGCTCCACATCGCTGGCCGAGACGATCAGCTTCCCGCAGATCCGATGCGGCACGCCGTGGCTGCGGCAGAACTCGACCAGCTCGTGGCGCCCGTCGACGCACAGCCGCGCCTTCAACGTGCCCGGTTCGTAATAGATGCCCGCGTGGATCACTTCGCTGTTGCGCGCGCTGGTCACCGTGCCGAACGCGTTCTCGCGCTCCAGCACCACGACCTCACGCCCCGACCGCGCGAGTTCGCGAGCGATCGCCAACCCGACGACGCCCGCGCCGACAACGACCGTTTGCAGTGTATCCATCGACGACTCCGTCATCCCCGCCTGCGATCGGCCAGCATCATCTCGGCCGCCTTCTCCGCGATCATCAAAGTCGGCGAATTGGTGTTGCCCGACGTGATGCTCGGCATGATCGACGCATCGACGATCCGCAATCCCGGCACCCGATGGCAACGCAACCGCGCATCGACCACCGCCATCGGATCGCTCGCCGGCCCCATCCTGCAGGTGCCGACCGGGTGGAAGATCGTCGTGCCGACCTCGCCGGCCGCGCGGGCCAGTTCGGCCTCCGTGCGATAGGCCGGGCC
>DAORSF010000283.1:0-3851 GCA_035443405.1 Burkholderiaceae bacterium
CGATGCTGCATCCGGCGCCGCTGTCGCACGGCAGCGGCATGTACCACCTGCCGTATGTTCTCAACGGCGGCCTCAACGTGTTGCCGCAGTCGGGCGGCTTCGACCCCGCCGAGATCGCGTCGCTGGCGGCGCACTGGGGCAACGCGTCGCTTTTCGCGGCGCCGACGATGGTGCGGAGGCTCGTCGACTGGGCGCGCGGGAAACCGGTGCCGCTGCCGGGGCTGGCGACGGTCGTCTACGGCGGCGGGCCGATGTACCTGGCCGACATCGAGGACGCCTGCGCGGTCCTCGGTCCGCACCTGGCGCAGATCTATGGCCAGGGCGAGAGCCCGATGACGATCACCGTGCTGCCCAGGCACGTCATCGAGGACCGCGCGCACCCGCGCCATCGCGAGCGGCTGGCCTCGGTCGGCTATCCGCAGCCGATGGTCGAAGTGGCGATTCGCGCGCTCGACGGCACGCCGGTGCCGGTCGGCGACGAAGGCGAGGTCTGCGTGCGCGGCGAAGTGGTGATGAAGGGCTACTGGGGCCAGCCGCACGCGAGCGAGCAGACCCTGCGCGATGGGTGGCTGCGCACCGGCGACATCGGGCGGCTCGACGCCGATGGCTTCCTGACGCTGCTCGACCGAGAGAAGGACCTGATCATCAGCGGTGGCAGCAACATCTACCCGCGCGAGGTCGAAGAGGCGCTGCTGCGCCACCCCGCGGTGGCCGAGGTCAGCGTGATCGGCGCGCCCGACGCCGAGTGGGGCGAGATCGTCGTGGCCTACGTCGTGACGCACGCGCCGGTCGGCGAGAACGAGCTCGACGGCCACTGCCTGGAGCAGATCGCGCGCTTCAAGCGGCCGCGGCGCTACCGCTTCGTCGAGGCGCTGCCGAAGAACAACTATGGCAAGGTGCTCAAGACCGAGTTGCGCGAGCAGGAACGCGCCGCGACGGCGCCCTGAGCCGCGGCGACGGTACCCCGAGCCGCGGCGTTGCCACTTCGAGCCGCGGCGAGGTCACCTCGAACCGCGGCGATGCCGCCCCGAAACCGCGCGCGTCAGCCGACGTGCTGCTCGAGGAAGGCCAGCGTGCGGCGGCGCGCGAGTTGCGAGGCCTCGGCGTCGTACGAGCCGCGCTGGTCGCAGTTGAAGCCGTGGCCGGCGTCGTAGAAGTGCGCGGCAACCTCGGGATGCACGGCCAGCAGCGCACGGGCCTGCGCCGGCGTCGGCGACTTGTCCCGCTCGCCGAAGTGGCACAGCACCGGGCATCGCGGCGTCTCCTCGGCGTACTTCGGCATGTCCCCACCGTAGTAAGGCACCGCGCACGCCAGCCCGGCCAGCCTGGTCGCGGCGAGCCAGGCGACGCTGCCGCCCCAGCAGTAGCCGACGACGGCCACGCGTCCGGCGGACTCGGCGTGCGCGATCGCCGCAGCGATGTCCTTCAGCACGTCGCCGAAGTCGATCTTCTGCTTGATCGCGATGCCGGCCTGGATGTCGTCGGGCTCGTAGCCGGTCTCGTAGTCGCGCTGCACGCGGTCGAACAGCGCCGGCGCGATCGCCAGGTAGCCGTCGGCCGCGTAGCCGTCGGCGACCGAGCGGATGTGGCTGTTGATGCCGAAGATCTCGGGTGCGACGACGAGTGCGCCACGCGGCTTGCCGGACGGATTCGCCCGGTACGCGGCGAATCGGTGGCCGTCGGCCGCGGTGAGTTCGATGAATTCGCCCATGGCCATGCCCGTCCCCTGCCTACATCGTGCCCTTCATGCCTAGCCGCTCGATCGTCGCCTCCTCGGCGGCGTAGGTCTTCGTTGCCCACGCGGTGTAGTCGGCGGCGCTCATGTAGACCATCGGCTGGTCGAACCGGTCGAGGATCTGCTGCACCTTCGGCTCGTCCATCGCCTTGCGGAATGCGTCCTGCAGGGTCTTGACGACCGCGGGGTCCATGCCTTTCGGGCCGCCGAGCCCGAACGGCGAATCCGAGACGGTCTGGTAGCCGAGCTCGTCGAGCGTCGGCACGTCGGGCCAGCGCTTGGTGCGCTTGCTGCCGTAGGTGGCCAGCAGCCGAAGCCGCCCCGACGCGACGTGCGGCGCCCAGCCGGTGGAGTCGCTGGCCGCCATGATGTGGCCGCCGAGGATTGCCTGCATCAGGTCGGCGCTGCCCTTGAAAGGCACGTGGTTCAGCCTGATGCCGGCGCGCGACGCGAATTCCTCGACCGCCAGGTGCGGCGACGTGCCCACGCCGGTCGACCCGTAATTGAGCTTCCCGGGATTGGCCTTCGCGTAGTCGACCAGTTCCTTGACCGTCGTGAACGGCGCGTCGGCCGGCACGACCAGTCCGAAGGTGTAGCCGGTCAGGTTGACGACGTAGGTGAAATCGTTGATCGGATCGAAGGTCGGCGTCTTCTGCATGTGCGGGATGCGGAACAGGCCCATCGGCATCTGCGCCAGCGTGTAGCCGTCCGCGCGAGCGCCGCGCATCGACAGCGCGGCCAGCGTGCCGCCGGCGCCCGGCTTGTTCTCGACGACTACCGACTGGCCGAGCGTCTTCGCGGCCGCTTCGGCGAACGCGCGGAACACCTGGTCGGTGGGCCCGCCGGCGGGGAAGGCGCAGTACAGGGTCACTGGCCGCGACGGGAACGACTGGGCCAGGACGGGACTCGCGGCCGCGGCGGTGAGCACACCGGTGGCCAGCAGGAATTCACGACGATCGGTCATCACGCGTCTCCCCGGGCCACCATGGCCCGTTTGCAGGTCTGCTGGCCCGCGGCGCCCGCTAGAAGAGCACCGAGCTGAGTCGCCGCCGCCATTCGGATACGAGTTCCGGCTGCGCCGATGCCAGGCCGAAGACCTCGATCATCGTCTTGCGGCCGACGTCGTCGCCGAATGCGCGGTCGCGACGCACGATCTCGAGCAGCTGCTCGAGCGCGGGGGCCCACGCCTTCTGACCGATGTAGTGCTTCGCCAGGTCCAGCCTCGCCTGCAGGTCGTCCGGCTTGTCGGCGACGCGGTCGAGCAGCCCGGCCGGCGGCGGAACGAGGCCCTCGGCGAGCTGCTTGCGCACGCGTTCGAGCAGCTCCCGGACCTGCGGGTCCTGCTGCGTCTCGATCGACAGTTGCGTGAGCTGGGCCTGCGCGGCGCCGGCATCGTCGTCCTGCAGCAGCAGCTGCGCGTACATCAGGCGCGCCTGATCGTTGGCGGGGTCGCTGGCGATCGCCTTGCGGACGTGATCCAGCGCAGCCGCCGCGTCGCCGCGCTCGGCGGCCTGCATCGCCTGCTCGAGCTCGATGTCGCCCGGATTCGGCAGCAGGCGATCGATGAACTCGCGCAGCTGGCCCTCGGGCAGCGCGCCCTGGAACTGGTCGACCGGCTGGCCGTTCACGATGCCGAACACCGTGGGAATCGAGCGGATGCGGAAGTGCTGCGCGAGCTCGGGCTGCGCATCGGTGTCGACCTTCACCAGCAGGAAGCGGCCGCCGTATTGCTGTTCGAGCTTCTCGAGCATCGGGCCGAGCGTCTTGCACGGCCCGCACCACGGGGCCCAGAAGTCGAGCACGACGGGGGTTTGCATCGACGCGTCGATGACGTCGGCCTTGAAGCGTTCGAGGGTGGTTTCGATCATGGGAAGCGGGTCGGTGAGGCCGGAAGGCGATGTTAGCGCAAGGGTGGCGGCGTGTCGGGCTCAGCCCGGCGACGCGCTCGCGTAGCCGTCGCGCGCGGCGGTATCGAGCAGCCAGGTCCGCAACGCGCGCGCCGCCGGACGCCGCTGCGCGGCGTCGCTGAGCACCACGAAGTAGCCGCGCGGCGACGCCAACTCGCCCGACCACGGCGCGACCAGCCGGCCGTCGCCGAGCAGGCCGTCCACCAACG
>DAORSF010000284.1:0-3844 GCA_035443405.1 Burkholderiaceae bacterium
CCGCGAACATCCGCGACGGATGCCGCTCCATCAGCCCGCGCGACAGCTCCTGCCACACGCGTTCGGCGACCAGGGCGTCGACCTCGCCATGCGCGACCATCCGGCGCATCAGCCCCATCGTCTCGGGCGCGACGCCGAACCGGTCGAAGCGCGCTGCGAAGCGCGCCAGCCTCAGGATGCGAACCGGGTCCTCGGAGAAGGCCTCGCCGACGTGCCGAAGGATGCCGGCGCGCAGGTCGGCGAGCCCCCCGTGCGGGTCGATCAGCGTGCCGTCGGCGTCGCGGGCCATCGCATTGATCGTCAGGTCGCGCCGCAGCAGGTCGTCCTCGAGCGTGACGTCGGGCGCGTAGTGGACGGCGAAACCGCGATAGCCAGGCGCCGTCTTGCGTTCGGTGCGCGCGAGCGCGTACTCCTCGTGCGTGTCGGGATGCAGGAACACCGGGAAGTCGCGGCCGACCGGCTGGAACCCGCGCTCGATCAGCATCTCCGGGGTCGCGCCGACTACGACCCAGTCGTGATCCTTGACCGGCAGCCCGAGGAGTTCGTCGCGCACCGCGCCGCCGACGCAGTAGACCTTCATCGGCGCGAACCCGGTGCGGTTACCGGCGCGCGCGCATGCGCTCGGCGCCGTAGCGCGCCGTCGCGCGGAGCAGGTACGACGGCGCCACCGCCGCGAGTGGCGTGGGCTCGACGCCGAGCTCGGCGGCGATCGGCTCGCTCGCGACGTTGTCGATCGCCATCGAGTCGAAGTTGTCGCGCGACATCAGCGTCGGGCCCGGGGCGAACTCGAGGACGGCGGCCTGCAGCCGGCCGATCGCGTCGGGAAGCGCGAACACCGGTCGCGGATGGCCGGCGAGCCGCCCGGCGAGCGCGACCAGTTCGCGCAGCGTGAACACGTCCGGGCCGGCCAGTTCGTAGCAGCGTCCGTGCGTCGACGGCGCGTCGAGCGCATTGGCGAACGCCTGCGCAACGTCGCCGACGAACACCGGCTGGAAGCGCGAATCCGCGCGACCGAGCGCCATCACCGGAAGCCAGGCCTGCAGGCGGGCGAACAGGTTGAGGAAGCTGTCGTGCGGCCCGAACACCACCGATGGCCGGAAGATCGTCCAGTCGAGCGTGCCCGTCTCGCGCACCGCGCGCTCTCCGGCCGCCTTCGAGCGCAGGTACATCGACGGCAGGGATCGCTCGCCACCGGCCTGTACGCCGAGCGCCGACATGTGGAGCAGCCGCCGGACGCCCGTGTCGGCGCAGGCCGACGCGATCCGGACCGGCAGGCGAACGTGCGCGGCCTCGAATTCCGGGCCCCACGGGGAGCCGCGGCGACCGTGGAGGATGCCGACCAGGTTGATCACCGCGTCGACGTCGCTTGCCAGCCTGCGCAGCTGCGCGTCGTCGTTGACGTCGGCCTCGACGACCTCGACCGTCGGCAACGGCAGCAGGTGGCGCGCGCGCTCGTGGCGGCGCGTCGGGACGAGGACCCGGCAATTCGCCGCACTCAGCCTGGCGGCGATCTGGCTGCCGATGAAGCCGGCGCCGCCGATCAGGAGCACGCGCGCGTGGGCCATTGCGGCGGAGTCAGGGGAGTTGGGTCGGCGTCGACGGCTGCGGCACGATGCTGCCGAGCCGCGCCTTCAGCGACTGCGGCTCGCCCGAGAACAGCGCGGCGTAGAACACCGCGTTCGACAGCACCTTCTTCACGTAGTCGCGCGTTTCGCTGAAGGGGATGATCTCCGCGAAGATGGCGCCCTCGACCGTCTGCGGCAGCGCCGAGCGCCAGCTGCGCGAGCGGTTCGGTCCGGCGTTGTAGGCCGCCGACGCGAGCACCGGCGAGCCCTCGAGGTCGTCGAGGACGCTGCGCAGGTAGAAGGTGCCGAAGCGCAGGTTCGTCGGCCTGTCGTGCAGGTCCTCGACGCGGAAGTCCCGTTCGCCGAGCTTGCGCGCAATCCAGCGCGCCGTCGCGGGCATGATCTGCATCAGGCCTTGCGCTCCCGCCCACGAACGCGCGTCCATGATGAAGCGCGATTCCTGCCGGATGAGTCCGTAGACCCAGGCCGGATCGAGGCCGCGCTCGGCCGCGACCGGCCTGAGTTCGTCGAGGAAGGGCGAGACGAAGCGCAAGCGGAAGTCGTGCTCGACTTCGGTGCGGTCGGCGGTGTTCACGCAACGGTCGAGCACCTGGCGTCGGCACGCCCATTCGGCCGCCGCGAGCAACTGGCGGTCGCCCATGCCGCGCAGCTGGAAGTTCCACTCGCGGTTGCCCTCGAAGCGCAGGCCCAGCTCGTAGAACCTGAACGCTCGTGCGAAGCCCGGGTTGCCTGCCGGCGCGTCGAGTTCGGCCTCGGTCGGACCCGAGGCGTGCGGCGGCGGCACGGTCAGCTGCCCGAGTTCCTCGGCCGCGAGCTGGCCGTAGAAGCTGAACTGCCCGGCGACCGACTTCAGCAGCGCGTCGGCGCGCTCAGCCTCGCCGGTTTCGCGCAGCGCGCGCGCGTGCCAGTACGCCCAGGTCGGTTCGTGCCGGCCCGACTCGGACATGCGCTCGATCACTGCACGCAACGTCGTCCAGTCGTGCGCGCGCAACGCGGCGCGTGCGAGCCACGTCCAGGTTTCGTCGGTGGCACGCGCGTCGAGCGCCAGGCGGGTCCATTCGAGCGACTCGGGCGCCAGCCGGCGCATGCCTGCCGCCGCGACCTGCGACCACGCGAAGTCGCGATCGGCTGCGCGAAGCGCGCCCATGCCGTCGCGCAGCTGCCCCGCGGCGGCGGCAGCGTCGTTTCGGGCGAGCCGGCTCAGCGCGATCAGGCCGATCTCGCGGCCCGGTGCGCCGGCAAGGGCGCGTGCCGGCTTCGCCAGGGCGGTGTCGACCTGCGTTCGGTCGAGCGAGAGCAGATCGCCGATGCGTCGTACGGCGTCGGCGGAATTGGTCTCGAGGGCCACCAGCAGCCGGTCGAACAGGTCGGCCTGCGTCAACGCTCCCGTTCGCGCCAGCGCGTCGACCAGCGGACCGCAGCCGTCGCCGAACTTGCGCACCGCGAAGATGCGGGTGCGCGCCTCGGGCGGAGCGGGCTCGCCGCGCTGGATGCGGCCCAGCGATGCGTAGCAGTGCACTTCGTCGTCGTCGCGCAGGACCCACTGCGGGTACTCGGCGTCGAATGTCGTCCAGACTCCGCGGCGACCGAGGTTCAGAAGCCAGTCGCGCCGCATCAGGTCGGCGACGAGCGTGCCCGGGTGGCGGTCGATGAAGCGTCGGATCTCGGCGTCTGCGCTGCCCGAATCGGCTTCCGGTTGCGGCGGCTGGATCCGCATCCGCAGGCGCCAGAAGTCGAGGTACTCGGCGAGCGCGTGTTCGCGTGCCGGCCCTGCGGCCGCGTCGAAGCGCGGCAGGTCGTTGCGCGCGAACGCTTCGTGCGCGGCGACGAACGCTTGGTCGGGGGTCGTCGCGGCGGCCCGCGGCGCGGGGCGCTTCCCGGCCTGCGCGGGCGCCAGGGCGCTCACGCCGATCAGTCCTACAATCGCGACAAGGGCGATCCGGTGCTTCATCGCCGACGGCTCACAACGCACACCATTGCAGCGATCGCTGCATGAACGACACGACACCAAACTCGGGTCCGAGGATACCACGCACGGTCGAAGCCGAAGCCGAGCGTCGCGAAGCGCGCAACACGCTGATCGCGTGGCGCCGCTCGATGGTTCCGGAAGTCCGCCGTGCGGCCGACGCGGCGATCGGCGAGCGCGTCGATCGCCTGCTCGCGACGACGGCGCCCTTCGGGTCGGCCGTCGTCGGCGCGTTCTGGCCGGTGCGCGGCGAGCCGGACCTGCGCGAGACGATGGCGCGCTGGCACGCCGC
>DAORSF010000285.1:0-3830 GCA_035443405.1 Burkholderiaceae bacterium
GGGTCAGCGACGGGTCGACGTAGACGGTCCGGCACTCGCGCTGCAGCGCGCCGAGTTGTTCGGTGGTGGCCACGGCGGCGACCGGCGTGTCGGGCCCGGTCACGCGCTCGACGATGACGAACTCCTCTTCCTCGGTCGGGTACTCGACCAGCACCTTCATCATGAAGCGGTCGACCTGCGCCTCGGGCAGCGGGTAGGTGCCCTCGGTCTCGATCGGGTTTTGCGTCGCCATCACCAGGAAAGGCTCGGGGACCTTCCAGGTTTCGCCGGCGATCGTCACCTGGCGCTCCTGCATCACTTCGAGCAGCGCGCTCTGGACCTTGGCCGGTGCGCGGTTGATCTCGTCGGCGAGCAGCAGGTGCGTGAACACCGGCCCGAGCGAAGTCGAGAACTCGCCGGTCTTCTGGTTGTAGATCCGCGTGCCGACCAGGTCCGCCGGCACGAGGTCGGGCGTGAACTGGATGCGCCGGAAGGTGCCGCGGATCGTTCGCGCCAGCGTCTTGACGGTCAGCGTCTTCGCCAGTCCCGGCACGCCTTCGACCAGCAGGTGGCCCTGCGCGAGCATCGCCACCAGCACGCGCTCGAGGAAGCGATCCTGGCCGACGACGATGCGCTTGACCTCGTAGAGGACGCGCTGCATCAGCGCGGCGACGTCGGGACGGCCGTCGATCGGTGTGATCATGTTGCGGGATCCATGGGACGTGGAGTCAGAACGGTGACATGCCGGCGGAGCTGGCCGCGGTCTCGATCGGCACCGCGAAGCCGATGCCGATGAAGACCCGCTGCTCCGTGGGGTTCATGATCGCGGTGACGATGCCGATCACTTCGCCGTCGGCCGTCACCAGCGGCCCGCCCGAGTTCCCGGGGTTCGCGGCCGCGTCGAACTGGATCAGGTTGGTGAGCAGCCGCTCGCCTTCCGGCGAGCGAAACTCGCGGCGCAGCCCCGACACCACGCCCGCGGTCGCGGTAGGCCCGATGCCGAACGGAAACCCCACGGCCACCACGCGTTCGCCGACCGCCAGGTCGCGCGTCGACCGCATCGTCGCCGCCTTCAGGTCGTCCGGGATGGACTTCGCCTGGATGACGGCCAGGTCCTGGTTCGGTTCGAGCCCGACGATCGACGCGTCGGCCTCGTGGCCGCCGGCGAATTCGATCCGCAGGCGCGGCGCGCCCGCTACGACGTGCAGGTTCGTCAGGATGGTGCCGGTATCGACGATGACCACGCCGGTGCCGACGTTGCGCTCGACATCCTCGTGACCGGGTTTGGCTGCGTCGAGCGCTCGCACCCGCACGACTGCCGGCCGGATGATCTCGTAGGCCCTGGCGGCCGGCGACGGCAGCGGCCGGGTCTGCAGCGCGTGCAGCACGGCGGCATCGATGTCGTCCTGCGTGATCCGCGTCGGCCACGGGGGCGCGAGCGTGGAGACGCCGACCAGCGCGGCGGCGAGCAGCACCGTCGCCGCCAGCGTGCGCCGGCGATGCGGGTCCGAGCGCAAGCGGCGCACCAGAAAGCCCACGCGCGGGGCCGCGGCCGCCGGCCCGCTCACTGCGGCATCGGGTGGACGCCCGGGCGTCGCTCGCAGTGACGCGGGGCGCGCGTTCGCCGACGATCCCGGCGCGCGGGACCGGTCGGAACTGCTGTAGAGCGGCACTCGTCGCATGCGCGGCCCCGATGAGCCATGGCTGGTGTGAAAGGTAGCACGACGTCCACGTCGGCGCGTACTGCGCAGTCGCTCGACGCATGACGACCTTGCAGGCGCGCCGCGCGTTGCTGCGGTGCAGCCAGCGGCGCCCGCCGCGGGTTCAGGCCGGGGTCGGCGCCGGGCGGATCAGCGACCGGTATGCGTGCCACGTGGCATGCCCGACCAGTGGAGCGGTGACGACCAGCAGGCCGAGCCACAGGATCAGGCTCGCGCCGATGATCGCGACGATCATCAGCGCCCACAGGTAGACCGGGCCCGGGTGCGTCGCGAGCGCGCGCGCGCTCGAGAAGATCGCCATCATCGTGTCGATGCGCCGATCGAGCATCAACGGCACCGATACCACCGAGATCGCGAACGCCAGCGATGCGAACACGAAGCCGACCGCAGTCCACAGCACGAGGAACTCGAGGTTCTCCAGCGACACGATCTGGCCGATCATGCCGCGGACGGTCGGAAACTCGGTGGTCGACGCCAGCGCGAACAGCACGACCGACACGCGTGCCCAGACGATCATCGCGAACGTGAGGATCGCCGCGAAGAAGGCGATCGCGCCGGGGTTGCGCCGCCAGCACACCAGCGACTTCGCCAGGCTGGGGGGCTCGCCGCGCTCGCGTTGCCGCGACAGCTCGTACAGGCCGGCACAGACGAACGGACCCGCCAGGAAGAATCCGGCGGTCAGGCCCATCGTCAGCTGCCACTGCGTCTCGTAGATGGCATTGATCGCGGTGCCCATCAGCGCGAACAGCAACCCGTAGAACAGGCCTCGGAAGCCCGTCGCGCGCAGGTCCTGCCAGCCGAGCGCCAGCCAGGTGCCGGGTGCGGACAACGGGACGATCTCGGCGATCGGCGGCGCCATCGGGCGCGCGGGCGTGGTCGTGTCCTGGTGCATCGGTTGTCGCCGGGTGTCGGTGCGGCGCATTATGCCGGCAGGCGGCGCCGTCCGCGACGTGCGCCGGCCCGTGACCAGGCTTCGACGGATTCCCGGAATGCGCCGATGATCGAGTTCGACGACGTCGAGGCCGCCGCAGCGCGCCTCGACGGCTACGTGCAGGACACGCCGTTCCTGCTGTCGCACACGCTGTCCGAGCTCACCGGCGCGACGGTGTTCCTGAAGTTCGAGAACCTGCAGTTCACGGCCTCCTTCAAGGAGCGCGGCGCACTGAACCGGCTTTCGCAGCTCGACGCGGCGCAACGCGCCCGCGGCGTCGTCGCGGTCTCGGCCGGCAACCACGCGCAGGGCGTTGCCTGGCATGCGAAGCGGCTCGGCATTCCGGCGACGATCGTCATGCCCCGCTTCACGCCGTCGGTGAAGGTCGAGCGCACGCGCGCCTTTGGCGCGACCATCGTGCTGCACGGCGAGCGCTTCGACGCTGCACGTGCGCACGGCCTGGCGCTGGCCGCCGAACGCGGACTGACGATGATCGATCCGTTCGACGACGATGCCGTGATCGCCGGACAGGGCACCGTCGGCCTGGAGATGCTGCGCGCGCGTCCGGACCTGGAGGAACTGGTGGTGCCGATCGGCGGCGGCGGCCTGATCGCGGGCGTCGCCACCGCCGCCAGGCAGCTGGCGCCGGCGATCCGCGTGACGGGGGTGCAGGTCGAACGCTTCGCGCTCGTCTACGACGCGATCGAAGGCGGGTGCCATCCGGTGGGAGCGGCTTCGATCGCCGAGGGCATCGCGGTGGACCGGCTCGGCGAGCGCACGCTGCCGATCATCCGCCAGCGCGTCGACGGCATCGTGCTGGTCGACGAGGGCGACGTCGAGCAGGCGGTGCTGATGCTGCTGGAGATCGAAAAGACGGTGGTCGAGGGCGCCGGCGCTGCCGGGCTGGCGGCGCTGCTGCGCCATCCGGAGCGTTTCCGCGGACGGCGGATCGGCCTGGTGCTGTCCGGCGGCAACATCGACCCGCTGCTGCTGGCGTCGATCATCGAGCGCGGGATGGTCCGCTCGGGCCGGCTTGCGCGGCTCTTCGTCGACATCCGCGACGTTCCCGGCGCGCTCGCACACGTGACCGCGCTGCTCGCTGAAGAGCAGGTCAACATCGAGGAGATCCGGCACGAGCGGGCGTTCGGCGTCATCGGCGCCCAACGCGTGGAGGTCGAGATCGTCGTGCAGACCCGCGG
>DAORSF010000286.1:0-3822 GCA_035443405.1 Burkholderiaceae bacterium
ATCACCATCGAGAACTTGTTGTCGACGAAGGTGTAGTCGTAGTAACCCATCCGCGCCAGCGGCTGGATCTTCAGCACGTCGACCAGGCCGTTGGCGTCGATCACCGCGTCGTCGATGTGCACCGCGACCACGCGGCCGAACACGACGTCGGCGGTGCCCATCGGCGGCACGCCGGGAAAGCGCAGCGTGTTCAGGTACACGCACTCGAAGTGGATCGGCGAGCCGGCGACGCGCGACGGCTTCACCTTGCGCGACGGCAGCTTGGCGAGCCCCGCGCGCTCGAACTCGTCCACGCCGTGCGGCAGCTCCTCGGCGGTGATGTTCACCGCCTCGCGCAGCGCGTAGGTGGCCATGTTCCAGACGAACTCGCCGGTCTCCTCGGCGTTGCGCACCGAATCCTTGCGCACGCCGCCGGTGTCCTGGTTCGCCGAGAACATCACGATCGGCGGATTGAAGGTCACGTTCTGGAACTGGCTGAACGGCGCGAGGTTGTGGCGACCCTGCGCATCGACGGTGGAGATCCAGCCGATCGGGCGCGGGATCACGCACGACTTGAACGGGTCGTGCGGAAGGCCGTGGGGAATGACCCCGGGTTCGTAGTACATGGCGTCCTCGGCTTCAGACCGCGCGATACCAGGCCACGCCGTCGGCCTTCGATTCCACCGTCGCCTCCCCGCGCGCCGTCAGGTAGTTCAGGTGCGCGATGCACTCGCCGGTGGCCATGCTGAGCAGGTGCTGGTCGCTGCGCACGTCGCGCGCGAACAGCGCGCCGAACAGGTCGATCACCCGCTTCGGCTGGGCCAGCGATCGGCGCAGCCGTTCGAGGCTGCGCTGGTGGCCGTTGACCAGCGACTCCAGCCGCGAATGCAGCCCGTTGAACGGCTCGTTGTGCGAGGGCAGGATCAGCACGTCATCGGGCAGCGTGCGCCGGATCCGCTCGAGCGAGTCCAGCCAGTCGCCGAGCGGATCGGCGTCGGGCTCGGTGGGGAACACCGAGACGTTCGACGAGATGCGCGGCAACACCTGGTCGCCCGAGATCAGCAGCCGCAGCGACGGGCAATGCAGGCAGGCGTGCTCGGGCGAGTGGCCGCGGCCGACGACGACGGTCCAGTCGTGTTCGCCGATGCGGATCGTCTCGCCGTCCTCGATCCTGCGGTAACTGTCGGGCAGGCGGTAGACTCCCTTGCCGAAGCCGCCGAAGCGCGCGCGGTAGTGCTCGAGCGCGTCGTCGTCCCAGCCCGCGCGGCGGTAGAACTCGACGCCGTCCTCGGGCGCCTCGCGCCCGGTGTCGGCAACGAGCACGCGGCACGTGAGGTACTCGAGTCGCGTCATCCACAGCCGGCAGTCGAACTTGCGCGTGAGCCAGCCGGCCATGCCGACGTGGTCGGGATGCATGTGCGTGACCAGCACGCGCCCGATCGGGCGCCCGCCGAGCGCGCCGGGCAACAACTGGTGCCAGGCGGCGGCGGTCGCCTCGGTGCTCACGCCGGTGTCGACGATGGTCCAGCCGTCGCCGTCCGCGAGCGCGTACAGGTTGATGTGGTTCAGCGCGAACGGCAGCGGCATGCGGATCCACAGCACGCCCGGCCTGATCTCGCGCGCGGTGCCGACCTCGGGAACGCCCTCGAACGGATAGGCGGACGCGGGCGGCCGCGTTGCGACGGGTGCGGCCGTGCCGTCTGGCGAACTGCGCTCGCGGCTCGGCGAGGATCGGGTCGCTTTCATGCGGACATGTTCTCATAGCCGGCTGCCTGCGGCGCCGGCAGGCCCGGGACGCCGGTGAACGCGAAATCGACCTCGGGTCGCCGGCCGGCGATCAGGTCGGCCAGCGCCTTGCCGCTGCCGCAGGCCTGCGTCCAGCCGAGCGTGCCGTGACCGGTATTCAGGAACAGGTTGGCGATGGGGGTCGCGCCGATGTACGGCAGGTTCGAAGGCGTCGCGGGGCGCAGGCCGCTCCAGTACTCGATGTGGCTCGCGTCGCCGGCGCCGGGGAGGATCTGCTCGACGCGGCGCAGGATCGCCGCGCAGCGGGCGTGGTCGAGCGAGCGGTCGTAGCCCCCGAGTTCGGCGGTGCCGGCGACGCGCAAGCGGTCGCCGAGGCGCGAGAACACCAGCTTGTACTCGTCGTCGGTCAGCGAGACCTCGTGCGCGAGCGAGGCATCGCGCACCGGCATGGTCAACGAGTATCCCTTGGCGGGATAGATGTTCAGCCGCACCCCGAGCGGCGCCGCCAGCCGCGCGCTGTGCGCGCCCAGCGCCAGCACGAAGCGGTCGGCGACCAGGCGCGTGAACCGGCCGCCGGCGTCGATCGCCTCGACGTGTTCGACGCGACCCCCCGCGGCGCGCAGCGCGGTGACCGCGTGGCTCATCAGGAAGCGCACGCCGCGCTCCCGGCACATCGCGGCCAGTTCGCGCGTGAAGCGGCACGCGTCGCCCGACTCGTCGGCCGCCGTGTACGTGCCGCCGACGAGCTGCGCTCGCGCACGACGCAGCGCCGGCTCGATCGCCACCGCTTCGTCGGCCGACACGATGCGGCGCTCGCAGCCGAGCTCGCTCATCAGGCGGGCCGGCTCGTGCGCCGCCTCGAACTCGGCCGCGCTGGTGTAGAAGTGCAGGATGCCGCGCGAGCGCTCGTCGTACGCGATGCCGGTCTCGCGCCGCAGCGCCTGCAGCGTCTCGCGGCTGTAGAGCCCGAGCCTGACCAGTTGCGCGACGTTGTACCGGGCGCGCTCGCGAGTGCACTCGCGCAGGAACGCCAGGCCCCAGCGCCACTGCGCGGGATCGGCCTGCAGGCGGAACATCAGCGGCGCCTCGTGGCGACCGAGCCAGCGCAGGATCTTCAGCGGCGCCTTCGGGTTGGCCCATGGCTCGGCGTGGCTCACCGAGATCTGGCCGCCGTTGGCGAAGCTGGTTTCGGCGGCGGGCTCGGCCTGGCGGTCGACGACGGTCACGGCGAAGCCGAGCCGGTTCAGGAACCATGCGCTGGCGACGCCGACGACGCCCGCGCCGAGCACGACGACCTTCATTGCGGCAACCTCAACGCAGCGTCGACCGGTCGGCGGGAGCGGATCGCCCGTTCACGCGGGCACCTTCACGACAGCGCCGCGAGCGCCGCTTCGTGGCGCTCGGCCGCCTCCTTGCGATTCTGTGCCGTGACGCCGAGGTCGCGCAGCAGGCCGTTGCTCAGGCCGTAGATCCAGCCGTGCACCGACAGCGGCTGTCCGCGCTCCCAGGCGTCGCGCACGATCGTCGACTGGCAGACGTTGTGCACCTGCTCGATCACGTTGAGCTCGCACAGCCGGTCGACCTGGTGCGACTCGTGGTACAGCGGCCGGATGCGCGCCTCGTGCCGCTCGGCGACGTCCTTCACGTGGCCGATCCAGTGGTCGGCGAGCCCCACGCGCTCGCCGCGCAGCGCCACGCGCACGCCGCCGCAGCCGTAGTGGCCGACGACCATCACGTGCTCGACCTTCAGCAGGTCGACCGCGAACTGCATGACCGACAGGCAGTTGAGGTCGGTGTGCACGACCACGTTGGCCACGTTGCGATGCACGAACACCTCGCCCGGCGGCAGGCCGATGATCTCGTTGGCCGGCACGCGGCTGTCCGAGCAGCCGATCCATAGGTAGCGCGGCGACTGCTGTTGCGACAGGCGCTCGAAGAACTGCGGGTCGTCGCGGCGGACTCGCTCGGACCAGGCCTTGTTGTTGTCGAAGAGGTTCTGCAGGACGCGCATGCGGGGCATTTTCTCACGACGCCATTGCGGCAGGGTCCGCAGGCCGGCGTGACGACCCGGAAGTCGGGCGGGCCGCCGTTCGCGGC
>DAORSF010000287.1:0-3794 GCA_035443405.1 Burkholderiaceae bacterium
TTCGACGCGCTGTCCTCGCAGCACGGCTGGCAGGTCGAGACCCTCTACGCCTATCCAGGCGCCAGCGAGCCGCAGATCAAGGCCTGGCACACGCCCCATCGCGGCGAGGCGCTATGGATCCTGTCCGGCATCCATGGCGAGGAACCCGCGGGGCCCAATGCCATTGCGGAAAACATCACCATCATCGCCGAGCTGGCGGCCACCGGCGTGCCGATGGTGGTGATCCCGCTCGCCAATCCGCAGGCGTACCGGCACAACTGGCGCTACCCGAACACGGCCGAACGCGACTGGAAGAAGGGCGGCTACAGCGTCGGCGACGCCGAGTACCTGTTGCCGGATCTCGAACAGGGCGGCGGGCCACGCGCCGCCGCCGCGCCGGGGCCGGAGACCGCTGCGCTGACGCAATTCGTGTTGCGCATGGCGCAGCATTATCCGCCGCGCTTGGTGCTGGATCTGCACGAAGACGAACTCTCGACCGCCGGCGGCTACATCTACTCGCAGGGCACCCAGCCCGACGACAACCCGGTCGGGGCGGAGGTCGTGCGCCTGCTGCAAGCCACCGGCATCCCGTTGCGCCAGTCCGGCAAGACCCGCTTCGGCGAACCGGTCGTGAAGGGCGTCATCAGCCGTGACGACGCGGGCGCACCGATTCGCGACGGCTCGATCGACGAGTTGCTGGCAGCGACCGAAGTCTTCGTGGACGGCAGGAAGCGTGCGGGACCCGCGGCGCGGACGGTGATCGTCGTGGAGACGCCGGCCTTCGAAGGCTCGCGCTTCGAACTGCGCGTCGCAGCGCAGGGCGCTGTCGTCCAGCGTCTGCCGGTGCTCTGGCAGCTGAGTTCGGACGTGAGGGAAAAGCCCTGACCGCTACTCGAATCCGTTCGCGTAGATCAGTGGCGGCAGCGGCGGCTCGATCGCGCAGGTGCTCGAACACCCATCCCCATTGTCGAGATCACCGTCGTCGCACTGCTCCACGCCCTCGATTGCCAGGTTGCCGCAGGTCGAGGGCGGGATCGTGCCGATCTGGCGCGCGTTGTTGGTCGGGCGTGGCAAGGCGGTCCGGAAGTCGTTCGCGCTGTCGCCGGTATCGTCGCCGGCATCGAGCACGCCGGGGAAGCCGGTGATGTCCAACCGCCGTGCCGCCGCGCGGCCGGTGGCCAGGCCGCCGAGCACGGGATCGTTGAAGGGCGTTCCCACGCCGGTCGGCGCGCTGCTGTAGTTGCCCCAGGCCACGCAGTCGATTGGCGACGAGTCGAAGCAGACCTTGCCGCCCGCGGCGGCAACGGTCGGCGTCATGATGAGGTTCGCCGTGATGCCGAAGAAGGTCTGCGCCTCCGTCGTGGCGATCAGGATCTTGTCCTGGGCCGCGCCATTGGCGACGTTGGCGCCGAAGGTATAGGTGCCGACCGGCGTGCCGGCGGCGTTGTAGACCGTGACCACGTGCCCGGAGACGAGGGTCTGCCCGCCGGAATACATCTGCAGCACCACGTACTGGGCGTTCGGCGCCGCGGGTGCGCCGGGGAAGACTTCCACCACCTTCATCAGGTGGAATGCGGCGTGTGCGGGCGGGGCGCCGAGCAGCGCCAGGGCGACGGCGGCGGCGATGATCCGGGGGGTGCGCATGGGCGGCTTCCGGTCGGTAGCGGGGGCCGCGGCGTGCGCCCGGCGGGTGGAGGCTACCGGGACGGGGGTGGGGACTCCAGTTCGACGCTGTCCTTCGCGCTGCACGTCGCGGCCTGCACCACCTGACCCACGTCAATCCGGCCAAACCCCGATTCGCGCATCATCCGGAGGTAGGCCGGGACACCGACACAGTTGCGTCATTCGAAGCCGTTGCCGAAGATCACCGGCCGCGCAGGCCCGACGATGCGCGGCGCCGCAATAAGCAGACTGTCCTCGCCACCGTCGGCCGCGAGGCGAAATGCAAGGTTGGCGGTCTCGCCGGCCGCGCCGGAAAACGGCGGGCCGGCGACGAATCGCCACTGCGGCCCGACGATCGCGACGGTGGAGCCGGGCTGGTTGCCGGTGAAGGTACCGCCCGCGTCGAAAATCGGCATCGAGATCGTCACGCCCTGGTCGGTCGCGCCGCCGGCGCGGATCCAGACTTCGCTCCAGTAGCGATGTCCGGGGGCCAGCAGGGCTCTAACCTGCTGGTGGTCGAAACCCTCGCTGCTGCCATTGCCACCGGTGACCTGGAGGCGCACCGCGGTGGTCGCCGTGCTGCCGGGGAACAGCGCGCCCGCGGCGAGGGGTTCGGTCGCGACCGTCAGCGATCCGGCGCCCACCGCGAAGGCGCGCCAGGCGTTGGGAATCGCACCGGTCACTGTGCCCTGCGACGCACCGCCGGTGCCGGTGAAGGCGGGATTCGGCGCTTCATTCGCGACCGCAGGCCCGAGCAGCGTCGGCAATGCGACCAGGATCGTGTTCTCACCGCCGTCGTTCTGCAGGCGGAACGAGACGTGGCCGTAGGCGTCGCCAGGGTCGGCGGTGAACGTGGGGCTGTCGAATGCGGTCCATGCGGACGTCGCGGGTTGGGTGAAGTTCGCCGGGTCGCGCCCGGTGAACGCCAGCGCGGTGTCGAACAATGGCATGCCGAACCGGAACGTCTGCGGCGACGCGTCGGCATTGCCGCTGCGCACGTAGATGCGTGCCTGGTACGTCCGGCCGGGCACGATGGTGAACAGCGCCGGCGCATGGTCGAACACCTGGTCCGTGCCGAACGCGCTGACGCTGATCCTGACCGCCGTGGCGGGCGGGCTGCCGGGGAACAGCGCGTCGGCCGCCAGCGCAACGCTCGAGACGTCCATCGCGCCGCCGGTCAGCGCGATCGCGCGCCAGAGCGTGGGTGCGGTGCCGGTTACGTTGCCGGCAACTGCGCCGTTGCGATCCAGGAGCAGCGCATTGGGAATCTGGTTCGGGTCCGCCGCGCCGGTCGGCGGCGTGCCGGCGGACGCAACCGAGGCGAGCACGACGCATGCAAGAACGGACGCCAGCGACTTCATGGTCGATCCTCTTGCGACGAGCGAAGCGGGGACATGCCGAATCATACGCCCGCCGGCGCGTACGATCACGTCGCCCGTACCGCCGAATCCCGCATTCAGCGGGCAATTGCCCCGCCGCGTCCAGCGCCAAATGACCCACGTCAATCCACGCGTGCCCGAATCCGCGCATCATCTGGCGACACCATCCTGACGCGGAGCGGATGCATGGCCTCCGAAGCCGAAGTCGCTGCCCTCGCGCCGGACGCCCTGCCGGCGTCGGATACGCCCGCGGCGGAACGCTGGCAGCGCTTTCACGCCGACGGCATCCCCGAGTACCTCGCCCGCAACTACTGGTGGGCCTACCTCTCGCGGCCGGGCATGGCCTTCTTCGACTGGCAGCCGGTGGTCAACCTGATCCTGATCGGGCAGTACCGGCGGCTCATGGACTTGGCGCTGGCGCGCATCGACCGCGACAGCGCGCGCACCCTTCAGATCGCCTGCGTGTACGGGCAGCTCACGCCGCGGCTTGCGGGGCACCTGCGCAGCGGCACGCTGGACGTGGTCGATGTCGCGCCGGCGCAGCTTGGCCTTTGCGCGCGCAAGCTGGCGGCCGTGGGCGGTGATGCGCGGCTGACGCGGATGGACGCGGAGTCGCTCGCGCTGGCCGATGGCAGCTACGACCATGTGCTGATGTTCTGCCTGCTGCACGAGATTCCGCCGGCGACGCGGGCGGCGGCGCTGGGCGAGGCGCTGCGCGTGCTCAAGCGCGGTGGGCGCCTGGTGATCGTGGATTTCGGCGAAGCCGGGTGCGGC
>DAORSF010000288.1:0-3781 GCA_035443405.1 Burkholderiaceae bacterium
GGGCCTGCTTGCGATCCTTGACGCCCTGCAGGTCGAGCGAGCCGCGCACGATGTGGTAGCGCACGCCGGGCAGGTCCTTGACCCGGCCGCCGCGGATCAGCACGACCGAGTGTTCCTGCAGGTTGTGCCCCTCGCCGCCGATGTACGAGATCACCTCGAAACCGTTGGTCAGGCGCACCTTGGCCACCTTGCGCAGCGCCGAGTTCGGCTTCTTGGGCGTGGTGGTGTAGACGCGCGTGCAGACGCCGCGACGCTGCGGGCAGTCCTGCAGCGCCGGGCTCTTGCTCTTCGTGACCGCGGTCTCGCGACCCTGGCGAACGAGCTGGTTGATGGTAGGCATCTGGTCTGAAGTCCTCGTGTTCCTGCCGGGCTCGCCGTCCTGCCGGGACTTGCCGGCGCGCCTGCAGCCGGTGTCCCGGTCGCGGCGATCGATTGCGCCGCACGGTGAATTCCGGAAAGCCGATCAGTATAGATTGGACTCAGCCGGACGGCAAGTTCGTCGTCGAGGTCGATGCCGACGGGACTCGTCGCGCGCCGCGCTGTCGCTCCCCGACGCTCGAACGGCCTCGCGGCCTGCGACCGGAACCCGGGCCGGCGACCGGGTGAGGACGGGCTCTAGGGCGAGCCGGCTTCCTCCACGCTGTCGATCATGCGCTGGGCCGCTGCCAGCCAGGCCGGCGACGCGCCGGCACGCATCAGGGCCCTGAACGGGGCGATCGCGTGGCTCATGGGCTTGCCCTGCAGATGGTCGCCCAGCACCTGCTTCGCCTCCTCGCGTCGTCCTTGCCGAACCAGCGCGGCGGCCAGCAGCGGCACCGACGCGCGGCCGAGGGCCGGCGCGGCCAGCATCGCGCGGCGCGCCGAGTCCGCGGACTCGGCGTATCGGCCCAGGGCGAACAGGTTCTGCGCCTTGGCAAGTTGCCAGCGCGCCGCGCCGACCTCGTGCGGGCTGATCCGCAGCGCGCGATCGAAGGCCGCGATGGACTCGTCGAAGCGGCCGAGTGTCTGCAGCGCGACGCCCCGATGGTTGTGCCCTTGCGGCATGCTCGGGTAGAGCTCGACCAGGCGGTCGGCGGCCGGCAGGTAGCCGCCCGCCCAGTCGCCGGTGCTCCAGCGGACGTGGATCTGTCCGAGTAGCGAGAAGAAGCCCTGCGGATCGAGACGGTTCAGCGTCTCGGCCGCTTCGACGATTCGCCGGCGCGCGCGCTCCAGTTCGGCGCCCTGCACCCATCGGTAGCCGACCATCAGGGCACTCGCGTTGGACACGATGCCCCACGCCCGCACCGACGAGGGGTCTTCCGAGATCGCCTGCTCCGCGAGTTTCAGCGCATCGCGAAGCTGGCCCGGATCCAGGCTTCGCATCAGGACAGCCGTCGCCTGCATCGCCAGGTCGTCTGCGGGCCCCGAACCCGTCCGGGACGATCCGGCTGCGTGCGCAGCCGACACGACCATTGCCGATCCGATGACGCGCGCAACCCGCTGCGAGATCTCGTCGACCGTGCCCCCGAGCCGGGACCGTTCGACGTCGAAGCGGTCGCTGGCGCGGACCGCTCCGGTTTCACCTTCGATCAGGGTCGACATGATGCGCACCCGGTCCCCCTGCCGCCGGACGGTGCCGCGCAACACCCAACGCACGCCCAGTTCGCTGGCCACGACACGGGGATCGGAGTCCCGCTCTCGATAGCGCATCGCGCTGTCGCGGCCGATGACCAGCGTGCCCGTCTGCCGGCTGAGTTCGGTCGTCAGGTCGCTGGTGATCGCGTCGTTGAACCAGACGTCGCCCCCCTGGCCGTCCGTGGTGAACGGCAATACGACGATCGACAGCTTCGGGGGGGCGGGTATGGGTGCATCGGGCTTCTCGCCGGCCTGCCTCGGGAGGAACAGCTCGACGAGGTGGATGACGGCGGCGACGCCGCCCATCACGTGGCCGAGAGACAGTAACACCGCCAGCACGACGCTGGCCGCACCTGCCCATGCCCAGCGGCGGCGGCGCTCGCGCTCGACCGCGGGCGCGGCGTCGTCGCCCGAGGCCCGGGCGTGCTGCGTGGCGAGACGCGCCACGAACGCCAGCAGGCGTCGAAACGCGTCCCGCAGTGTCGCAGCCATGCGCCTCCCCTTGGCCCCAAGCCTGCAGGTCAGTATGACTCCAGCCAAAGCGGGCGCGCAAGGCGACCGGGGGCCCGGGCGATGGAGGTCCGCCCCCACGCCCGTGGTCCTGCGTGGAAGTCCGTCAAGGACCGCGGCGGTACTCGACCAGTTCCTGCACGACCCCGAGCTCGCGTCCGCCGTCGGGACGGCGCAGGTCGACTTCCAGCCGTACCCAGCTGCCGACCGCCGGCGCGTACCAGTAGGTGGTGGTGACCGCACCGCCGCGCGTCGCCGGCTGGCCGCGCTCGAGCACCGGCCGGCTCCACTCGCCTTCGTGGACCACCCGCACCGTTTCGAATCGCCCCGCCGGCGTGCGCACGGTCTCGAGCCCCTCGACCCGCGCGCGGTAGCGGTAGGTGGTGACGACGTCGCCCGCGCCGCCCGCCATCCAGTACTCGTATTCCCAGGTCTTGCCTGGCGCCAGCGGGAATGCCAGTGCCCGAACTTCGCCGGACCAGCGCCCGCCGGGATCGAGGTGCCAGACCGACGGTTTCGCGTAGCGGGTGCGCGCCGGGCCGGCCGGGCGGCGGGACGTAGCGTCGAGCGGGACCTGCGTCAGCTCGACCCGGTCGCCGGCGACGCGCGTCACCGACCGGGACAGGACGGTGCGCCCGCCCGCGGCACTGTCGCCGAGTTCCCGACCGGCGTAGACCCAGCGATCGCCGACCGCGAGCACCGGGCTGGCAACCGGCAGGGCGATCGCCTGTGCGCCCGGCCGCCCCCCCTCGCTGCCGTCGCCCGGCCAGCCGCCACTGCCGGGCAGGCCGGCGCAACCGGCCAGGCCGATCACCAGCGCGACCGTGGCGACGCGCCGCACCAGTCCCGGCACCGGCATATCGCCCGCGTCAGGCTTCGTCGCCCTCGGCGCCTGGCGTCGCCTCGGCCTCGGCCTGGGCCTCGCTCGGCGGCATCGGCTCGAACAAGGCCTCGGCCGCGGCCAGCGCTGCCTGCTCCTGGGCCTCGGTCTGCTCCTTGTTGCGGCGCGCGCGGTGATACGCCAGGCCCGTTCCCGCCGGGATCAACCGTCCGACGATCACGTTTTCCTTGAGCCCGCGCAACTCGTCGCGCTTGCCCATGATCGCGGCTTCGGTCAGCACCCGTGTGGTCTCCTGGAACGACGCCGCCGAGATGAACGAATCGGTCGACAGCGAGGCCTTGGTGATGCCGAGCAGCAGGTTGATGTAGCCCGCCGGCTGCTTGCCCGCCGCGATCGCCTTGTCGTTCTCGTCGAGCATCTCGGAGCGCTCGACCTGCTCGCCGGTGATGAACGGTGCGTCGCCGGGCTCGGTGACCTGCACACGGCGCAGCATCTGGCGAACGATCACCTCGATGTGCTTGTCGTTGATCTTCACGCCCTGCAGCCGGTAGACGTCCTGCACCTCGTCGACGATGTAGCGCGCGAGCGCCTCGATGCCGAGCAGCCGCAGGATGTCGTGCGGATCGGCCGGGCCGTCGACGATCATCTCGCCCTTGTTGACGACCTGCCCGTCGTGGACCAGCACGTTCTTGTCCTTCGGGATCAGGAACTCGTGGGCGTTGCCGTCGAGGTCGGTGATGACCAGGCGCTGCTTGCCCTTGGTGTCCTTGCCGAACGACACGGTGCCGGTGACCTCGGCGAGCATGCCGGCGTCCT
>DAORSF010000289.1:0-3774 GCA_035443405.1 Burkholderiaceae bacterium
GGCAGGCGCGACTCGAGGAACCGGTTCTTGTTGAACGCGTTGTGCGTCATGACGATCACGTTCGGCCCCAGGCTCGCGCCGCGCTCGATCGTGATCCGGTTCACGAGATCCAGGAAGGTCCCGCCGTTGAAGGCGACATCGTCGCCGATCGTCAGGTTGCGATAGCCGTCCCAGATGTTGCTCAGCGTGATCGGCGACACCAGGCGCGTGTTCTCGCCGACCTTTGCGCCGAAGGCCCTGAGGAGGCGGACGTTGATGTCCATGTGGTACGCGAGCACCCGGGGCGGGCCCATCAGGCGCGACCAGAGGTACAGGACGCGATACTGCATCTCGCGCACGAGCCACCGCAGCACATGACCGATGCGCCGCCTGGCGCGTGTGCGCAGGCCGCCGTCGGCGGGCGGTGCGATGCCCGTCCCTTTCGGGAGTGTCGAGTCGCTGGTCACGAGGCTGGTTCCCCTGCTCGCATCTCATTCTCCACCAGGGATTCCGACGGTCAAGTGCTCGCGTGCACCGGGCGCCGCACGAAGGTGGCCTCTTCGACTCTAGGCCTGGCTGGCTGGTCGGCAAGCATTGGGCAGACGGGCGGCAGCACTTTGCGCCCGGACGTGGCGTGCCGTGGGTGCCGGACACACACTCCCGGCACTTCGGGACCCGGGCGGGGGCACGCGCGTGAACCCACGGTATGATCGACGCATGCCGCAAGCGCACCGTTCCCTGCGTCGAGAAGGCGGAGCTCTCCGCGGCGCGCTGTTCGGACGCCCGGCGGAATGGGTGCGTGCGGCCCATTTCGGAGCCGTGGCGGTGGTCACCGCGCTGTCGCCGTCGACCTACGACCGCCAGACGCGCCGCGTTGTCGCGCAACAGATCCACTTTTCGGCCTGGCGGGTGCTGCCCGGCTTCACGCTCGCCTGCGCGGTGCTGAGCTTCGTGCTGATCCGCATCGTGGTCGGCAACGCGCAGGACTTCGGGCTGCCGCAGTACGCACTCGAGTTGACGGTGCGGGTGCTGGTGCTCGAGATCATCCCGCTGCTGGCGGCGTTGTTCGTCTCGCTGCGCTCGGGCGCCGCGATCAGCACCGAGGTCACGCTGATGCACATCCGTGGCGAGTTCGACCGGCTTGCCCGCGCAGGCCGCGATGCGCTGGGCGGCGAACTGGTGCCGCGGGTGATCGGCAGCCTGTCGGCCGTCATGCTGCTGTCGTACCTGAGCGGTGTCGTGGCGCTGGTGCTCGCCTACGTGGAGCTGTACGGCCTGTCGCCGTGGGCGCTGGGCGCGTTCGTGCGCGTCACCGGCCACGTGTTCGACCCGGTCGTGGTGGCAGGCTACGTCTTCAAGTCGATGCTGTTCGGCGCGGCGGTGGGCGCCATCCCGATCGGCGCCGCGCTCGGCATCCGGCGCGATCCGTCACAGGCGCCGCTGGCCGTGCGCCGCGGAATGGTGCGCCTCGGCATCGTGCTGGTCGTGATCGAGATCGTGTTCCTCGGCGTCATGTACGCCTGAACGACCATGGCCGAGGAACAGCCCCGAGTCGCCGAGCCGGTGCGCCACGTGGCGCTCAAGGCCACGCTGCTGCTGGTCCTCACGCTCGGCCTGCTGGTGGCCTTCGTGCTCTACGTGCTGTTCGCGCGCGGCACCTTCGAGGCCACGCAGCGCCTGGTGCTGATGGCCGACAATGCCGAGGGCGTGTCGGTCGGCTCCGACCTCAGCTTCTCCGGATTCCCGGTTGGCCGGGTGCAGCGAATCGAACTCGCGCGCACCGGCCAGGCGCGAATCGAGGTCGACATTCCGCGGTCGCAGGTGCAGTGGCTGCGCGCGTCGAGCGTGTTCACGCTCGAGCGCGGGCTGGTGGGCGGCGCGAGGCTGCGCGCGTTCACCGGCGACCTCGACGACGCGCCGCTGCCCGACGGCGCGGTGCGGCAGGTGCTGCGCGGCGACACCACCGACGAGTTGCCGGCGCTGGTCGCGAGCGTCAAGCGACTGGTCGAGAACGTCGAGCGCATGACCGCGCAGGAGTCGGACGTCAACCGTGGGCTCGCCGGCTTGCGCACGATGACCGATCGCATGGGCGGGCGCTACGGCATGCTGACGGCGCTGCTGGGCAGCGAGGACGAGGCGAAGAAGGTGATCGGCACGATCGAGCGCGTGAACACCGTGCTCGCGTCGCTGGAGGGACTCGCGCGGCGTCTCGACGGCCTGTCGCAGCAGGTGGGACGCACCGTCGGGAAGGCCGACGAGCGCCTGCTCGGCACGGGCGGCGTGCTGGACGAGTCGCAGCGCGCGGCACAGCAGGTGAACGCGATGCTGGGCGACGCGCGCGAGAGCCTGAAGAAGCTCGACGCGGTGCTCGCGGACGTTCAGGGCATCGCCGGCAACACGCGAGCAGCGACGACGGACCTGCAGACGCTGCGCGCCGAGGTCGAGGCGAGCCTGCGCAAGGCGAGCCAGCTGATCGACGAGATCAACCGCAAGTGGCCGTTCCGGCGCGACGCCGAACTGAGGCTGCCGTGAAGGCGTTGCGGGGCACCCGGGCGCTGCCGGCTGCGCTGTCCGTCGCGGCGCTGCTCGTCGGCTGCGCGGGGGCGTCGCCGGCCCCCGAGTGGCGACTCGGCGCCCAAGGCTCGCTGCGCAGCTTCGAGTCGGCCTTCCTGCGCGGCGAGACGCGCGTCGCCGAGCAGGCGTTCACCCACGCTCGCCGCGAGCTGGCGAGCACTGGCGACGCCGAACTGGTGGCGCGCGCCGAGCTCACGCGTTGCGCGCTGCGCGTGGCGAGCCTCGAGTTCGACGATTGCCCGGGTTTCGTGCCGCTCGCGCAGGATGCAGGCGCCGCGGCGCGTGCCTACGCCGCGTACATCGGCGGGCGCTGGCAGGGCATCGACGCGACGTTGCTGCCGACTCGGCATCGCGCGGTGCTTGCGCGTGGCGGTGACGGCGGCGCGCTCGACGCGATCGAGGATCCGGTCTCGAGGCTGGTCGCGGCCGGCGCGCTGTTTCGCGTCGGGCGCAGTGCACCGTCGGACATCGTCGCTGCCGTGGAGACCGCAGCGACGAACGGCTGGCGCCGTCCGCTCCTCGCGTGGCTCGGCGTGCAGGAGAAGCGTGCGCAGGCGGCCGGCGATGCGCAGGCCGCCGCCGCGATTCGCCGGCGCATCGAACTGGTGACCGGCGCGCCGCGTTGACTGGCGACCTAACGGCGCCGTCCGGCCAGCCGCGTTCGCACCGCCTCCTCCTGGTCGGCGAGCTCGAGGTGATCGTCGATCGACTTCAGAGCGGTTTCGATCTCGGGCAGCAACACGTTCTCCAGCGCACGCGCGCGCCGTTCGGTGCGGCGATACTCGGCGGCGAGCCGCTCGAGATTGCCGGCCGATGCGGCCAGCAGCGCGAGCGGACCGAGCAGCGCGGCGAACGCGTCGCGGCAAACGCGCGCTTCGGGCGACGGATCGACGGCCTCGTCGTCGGCACCGACGACGTGCGGGTCGAACTGCGCGGCGATTTGCGGGACGCCGAGGAACTGCGTGCGCGTCAGCGTCGGCGCGTGCGGCGCGACGCTGCCGGGCGGGTAGGCCTGCAGGCGCTCGAGCCCGTGACGCTGCAGGGCGCCCAGCATGGCCGCGCGCGCCTCGCCCAGTCGCTCGACGAGCCGGCCTTCGAGCACCCGGTGCTCGGCCAGTGCGCGCAGCATCTCGGCGGCCAGCAGCATCCGCTTCTCGTCGAGGAACTGGTAGCCCTGGCGCATCAGCGCGCGCTCGTCGGCGAGCGCGAGCGCGGCGCTCC
>DAORSF010000290.1:0-3767 GCA_035443405.1 Burkholderiaceae bacterium
TGCCGACCTCGCCGGCCGCGCGGGCCAGTTCGGCCTCCGTGCGATAGGCCGGGCCTGGCTTGATCTCCTCGGGTTGATAGCGGCGCAGGGCATTTGCAGCGACGATACGGCGCGTCAGCGCAAGCGCCCGGGCCGCGACGCGCCGGTCCTCGTCGGTCGACAGGTAGTTTGGCGCGATCCGGGGCGCCGCGAACGGGTCTGGCGACGTGACGTGCACGTCGCCGCGCGACGTCGGCCGCAGGTGGCAGACCGACGCGGTGAACGCGGGGAACGGGTGCAGCGGCTCGCCGAAGCGATCGAGCGACAGCGGCTGGACGTGGTACTCGAGGTCCGGGCTCGGCTCGGCGTCGCCCGAACGCGCGAAGGCGCCGAGCTGGCTCGGCGACATCGACATCGGGCCGCTGCGGAACAGCAGGTACTCGAGCCCGATACCCGCCTTGCCGAACAGACTGTTCGCCTGCTGATTGAGCGTCCGAACGCCGCGGACCTTGTAGATCATCCGGAGCTGAAGGTGATCCTGCAGGTTCGCGCCGACGCCGGGCAACTCGGTCACCGGCGTGACGCCGACCTCGCGCAACCGCGCGCCGGCGCCGATCCCGGCGCACTGCAGGATCTGCGGCGAGCCGATCGCGCCCGCAGCCAGGACGATCTCGCCGCTACAAAGCGTGCGCTTACTCTCGCCCCGGACACCGCCTATTCGATATTCGACGCCCTCCACGCGCCCCGATCCATCGGCGCGACGGATCAGTCCGGTCACCTGGGCGTGAGTCACCACTTTCAGGTTTGCTCGCTGCAGCACAGGCCGCAGAAACGCCTTCGACGCGCTCCATCGCACGCCGCGCCGCTGGTTCACTTCGAAGTAGCCGCAGCCGAAATTGTCGCCCCGGTTGAAATCGTCGCTCGGCGGAATCCCGGTCTCCGCGGCGGCATCACGGAACGCGTCGAGGATCTCCCAGGTCACCCGCGCGCGCTCGACCCGCCACTCGCCACCGTGGCCGTGCAGCGGATCGGCCCCACCCCCATCGAGTGCGTGATGGTCTTCGTGGCGCAGGAAGTAGGGCAACACCTCGTCCCAGCGCCAGCCCGGGTTGCCCTCGGCGGCCCACCGATCGTAGTCGCCACGCTGGCCGCGCATGTAGATCATCCCGTTGATCGACGACGAACCGCCGAACACCTTGCCGCGCGGATAGCCGATCGAACGCCCCCCGAGTCCCGGTTCTTCCGCCGTACGGAACAGCCAGTCGGTGCGCGGATTCCCGATGCAGTACAGGTAGCCGACCGGCACGTGGATCCACAGGTAGCGATCCTCGCCGCCTGCCTCGAGCAGCAGGACCCGGTTCGCCGGGTCAGCGGACAGCCGGTTGGCCAGCAGGCATCCGGCGGTGCCGGCGCCGACGACGACGTAATCGAAGCGTTCCTCGCTCATCGCTGCCCCGTGCGTCCCGACGCGCCGGTTGTCCGGCGACTTGCGCTGCGCGCGCACGCTCAGGCCATCATGATGACCTGCCGGATCGACTCGCCGCGCGCGAGGCGATCGAGCGCCGGATTGATCTCGTCGAGCGTGATGCGTTCCGACAGCAGCCTGTTCACCGGCAGCGAACCCCCGCGGTACATCGCGATGAAGCGCGGGATGTCGCGCGACGGCACGCACGAGCCGACGTAGCTGCCCTTGATCGTGCGTTCCTCCGCGATCAGCGACACCGCTTGCAGTGGCCACTTCGCGTTCGGGTTCGGCAGCCCGGCAGTGACCGTCGTGCCGCCGCGCGCCGTGATGCGATAGGCGAGCTCGAGTGCGTTCACGTTGCCAGCCATCTCGAATGCGTAGTCGACGCCGCCGCCGGTCGCATCCTTCACCTTCGCGATCACGTCGGGATCCGCGGCGTTGAAGCACTGCGTCGCGCCGAGCTCGCGGGCCTTCGCGAGCTTTGCGTCGAGCATGTCGACCGCGACGATCTCGCGCGCGCCGATCGCGTGCGCGGCCAGCAGCGACGAGAAGCCTACGCCGCCGAGCCCGACCACCGCGACCTTCGAGCCGGCCTCGGCCTTCGCGGTATTGACTACCGCGCCGGCGCCGGTGATCACCGCGCAGCCGAACAGTGCTGCCTCGTCCCAGGGCAGCGCAGGATCGATCTTCACTGCAGAGCGACGCGACACCGTCGCGTACTCGGCGAAGGCCGCGCACCCGAGGTGATGGTGCAGCGGCGAACCCGCCTTGCCATCGATGCCGGGGCCGGTCACTGCGCGCAGCCGCTTGTAGCCGCCGAGCAGCGAGCCGCTCGCATTCGACGCGCCGCCCGGTTCGCACAGCGCGGGACGTCCCACTGCGCAACTCGGGCAGGTGCCGCAGTTCGGCCGGAAGATCAGCACCACGTGATCGCCGATCGCCAGGTCGTCGATACCTTCGCCGAGCTCGACCACCTCGGCCGCCGCCTCGTGACCGACGACGATCGGCATCGGCCACGGACGATCGCCATTGATCGCCGAAAGGTCCGAATGACACAGCCCGGCGGCGCGGATCTTCACCGTGATCTCGCCGCGGCCCGGCGACTCGAGCGCAACCTGCTCGATCGACAACGGCCGGCTCTGCGCATATGGCGCCGGCAGCCCGATCTCGCGCAGCACCGCCGCGCGCATGGTTCTCGTCATCGCCTCCTCCGTGCGGTGCCCGCGCGCTTCACAGCCCCGCGATGCAGACGTACTTCACTTCCAGGTATTCGTCGATCCCGTACTTCGAACCCTCGCGGCCGAGGCCGGATTGCTTGACGCCGCCGAACGGCGCCTCGGCGGTCGAGATCAGTCCGGTGTTGACCCCGATCATGCCCGACTCGATGCCCTCCGCGGCACGGAAGATGCGCCCGATGTCGCGCGAGTAGAAATAGGCGGCCAGCCCGAACTCGGTGTCGTTGGCCATCGCGATCGCCTCGTCGTCGGTCCTGAAGCGGAACAGCGGCGCCACCGGCCCGAAGGTTTCCTCGCGCGCCACGCGCATCTGCGACGTGACGTCGATGAGGATGGTCGGCTCGAAGAACAGCCCGCCGCGCGCGTGGCGCTTGCCGCCGAGCGCGAGCTTCGCGCCCTTGGCCAGCGCATCGGCGACGTGCTCCTCGACCTTGGCGATCGCCGCCGGCTCGATCAGCGGGCCGATGGTCACGCCCTCCTCGGTGCCGGCGCCGACCTTGAACTGACCGACGCGCGCCGCGAGCTTCTTCGCGAACGCATCGTAGACGCCGTCCTGCACGTAGAGGCGATTGGCGCAGACGCAGGTCTGCCCCGCGTTGCGGTACTTCGACGCCAGCGCGCCCTCGACCGCGGCGTCGAGGTCGGCGTCGTCGAACACGATGAAAGGCGCGTTGCCACCGAGCTCGAGCGACAGCTTCTTCACCGTGTCGGCGCACTGGCGCAGCAGGATGCGCCCGACCTCCGTCGACCCGGTGAACGAGACCTTGCGAACCTCCGGGTTGGTGCACATCTCGAGGCCGATCTCCGGCGACTTGTCTCCGTTGCCGACGACGACGTTGAACACTCCCGGCGGGAAGCCGGCTTGCTCGGCAAGTTCCATCAGCGCCAGCGCCGACAGCGGCGTCGCCTCGGCGGGCTTCGCCACGACCGTGCAGCCGGCGGCAAATGCCGGCGCGACCTTGCGCGTGATCATCGCGACCGGGAAGTTCCACGGCGTGATCGCCGCGCACACGCCGATGCCCCGCTTGATCGCGAACAGCCGGCGATCGGGAGCAATGGTCGGGATCACGTCGCCGTAGGCCCTGCGC
>DAORSF010000291.1:0-3755 GCA_035443405.1 Burkholderiaceae bacterium
TCGGCCGCTGGTCCGGCACGTCGGCGGCGGTGATCACGACGTGGACGCCCGGCAAGGCTTTCGCCTTCGACGTGTCGATGCGCCGGATCCGCGCGTGCACGCGCGCCGAACGCAGGATCTTGCCGTAGAGCTGACCGGGAAGGTCGATGTCGTGGACGTAGCGGGTCATGCCGCTGGCCTTCTCCGGCGCATCCATCTTCGTGATGCGCTTGCCGATCAACGAATCGCGCTCGATCAGCACCATCTTTTCCGCGACCTTCATCGCCGTTCTCCTTGCGCGGACGGATCCGTGCCCGGTGGGGTGGCCGGTGCCGCGGCGACCGACGCGATCGCGTCGACGATCTTGCGGTAGCCGGTGCAGCGGCACAGGTTGCCCTCGATGCCGCGCTTGATGGTCTCCTCGTCGGCGCCGGGGTGCGTCGCGAGCAGGTGGCTCGCCTGCATCATCATTCCCGGCGTGCAGAAGCCGCACTGCACGGCGCCGTGCGCGACGAAGGCCTCGCGCAGCGCGTCGGCGCGCGGATCGGCAGCGAGTCCTTCGATCGTCGCCACCTGGCGGCCGTCGCAGTCGACGGCAAACATCAGGCACGCGTTGACGGACACGCCGTCGACGACGATCGTGCACGCGCCGCACTCGCCTTCGCCGCAGCCGTACTTGGTGCCGGTCAGGCCGAGCACGTCGCGCATCATGGTCAGCGCGCTCATGTCCACGGGCACCGTCGCGCGCGTTCCCACCCCGTTCAGGGTGAATTCGATGTCATGCTTGAGCGGCATGGTCGAGCATCCTTCGCGTCATGTTGTGGATCAGTTCCTTGCGGTACCAGGCACTGGCGCGCACGTCGTCGATCGGACTGACTTCGTCGCGCGCGGTTTCGGCGGCCCGCGCGATGGTGGCGGCGTCGAGCCGCTGTCCTTCGAGCGCCTGCTCGGTGCGGCGGGCGCGCACCGGCGTCGGCGCGACCGCGCCGAATGCGACCCGCACGTTCGACAGCGCGCCGCCGTTGCGCACGCCGGCGATGGCGATCGAGATTGCAGAGATGTCGAGCGCAGGGCGCGTCCCGAACTTGAAGAAGCGCGCGTAGTGGCCGGCCGGGGGCAGGGAAACGCGCACGCCGGTGAGCAGTTCGCTGGCGGCGCGGCGCGTGCGGCCCGGGCCGGCGAAGTAGTCGGCGAGCGGCACGCGGCGCCGCACCGTGCCGGCGTCGCCGGCGCTGGCCAGTTCGACCTCGGCGTCGAGCACCAGCAGGGGCACCAGCGTGTCACCGGCGGGCGATGCGTTGGAGACGTTGCCGCCGATCGTCGCGGCGTTGCGGATCTGGTCGCTGGCGAAGTGGTCGCAGACCTCGACCAGCACCGGCAGGTGCTGGCGAACGAGCGGGTCGTTCATCAGCTGCGTGACGGTCGCCAGCGCGCCGATGCGGATCGCGTCGCCGTCGCGCACGATCGCGCCGAGCCCGGCGACGCGCCGGATGTTCATCAGCGTGCTGCGGATCTTCGTGCGGCCGATCTTCGACTGCGGCATCAGGTCCGTGCCGCCGGCGAGGATGGTCACGTCGTCGGAGCCGTGCAGGGTCTCGAGCGCCTCTTCCAGGGTGGTCGGCGCGACGTAGCGCCCGACCGCGGATTCCATGACTGTCATCTGCGTGTCCTCAGAACCGGATCGGCTCGCGGTAGCGGCCGAATACCTTCACCATCTGCTTCGTGATCTCGCCGACGCTCGCGTAGGCCTTGACCGCCTCGACGATTGCCGGCATCAGGTTGGCGCCGGCCGCCGCGTCGCGCGCGACCCGGTCGAGCGCGCGCGCCACCGCACCCTCGTCGCGTTCGGCGCGCACCCGGTTCAGGCCATCGATCTGAAGCCGGGCGTCGTCCTCGCCGTAAGGGTGGAACTCGACGGGGTGCTCGTCCTCCTTCTCGTTGCGATAGCGGTTGACGCCGACCTTCGGGAATTTGCCAGACTCGATGTCGCGCTGCATCTGGTACGCCTGCGCCGACACCCTGGCCTGGATGATCCCTTCCGAGACCAGCCGCACGATGCCGCCCTGCGCGTCGGTCTCGGCGATGATCTCTTCCATCTTCTGCCGCATCCGGTTGGTCATCGTCTCGACGTAGTACGAGCCGCCGAGCGGGTCGACGGTCTCGGTCAGCCCCATCTCCTCGATCAGGATCTGCATCGTGCGCAGCGAGATGCGCGCCGAGTACTCGGTGGGGATCGTGTAGGCCTCGTCGTACGAGCACAGCGCCATCGTCTGCGTGCCCGACAGCGCGCTGATCAGCGCATAGTAGGCGCCGCGCACGATGTTCAACTCGGGCTGCTCGAAGGTCAGCCCGCCGCCTCCGCCCGCCGCGATCATCCTCAGCCACATCGAGCCGGGCTTCTCGGCCTTGTACTGCTCCTTCATGATCTTCGCCCACAGGCTGCGCCCGGCGCGGAACTTGCACACCTGTTCGAACAGGTTGCCGAAGATGTTGAAGTTGTACGACAGCCGCCCGGCGAACTCGTCGACGTGCAGGCCGCGCCGGATCACCTCGTCGGCGTAGGCGCGCGCGATGCAGAACGCGTAGGCCATCTCCTGCGCCGGCGTCGCGCCCGACTCGCGGATGTGGTAGCCGCACACCGACACCGGGCTGTACTTCGGTGCGTGCTCGGCGCAGTACTCGATGGTGTCGCCGACCAGCCGGATCGACGGCTCGACCGGGAAGATCCAGGTGCCGCGGCCGATGAACTCCTTCAGGATGTCGTTCTGCGCGGTGCCGCGCAGCTGCCTCACGTCGTAGCCGCGCTTCTCGGCCATCGCCAGGTACATCGCGATCAGGATCGCCGCCGCGCCGTTGATCGTCAGCGACACGGTGATCTTCGCGAGGTCGATGCCGTCGAACGCGACCTCGAAGTCGCGCAGCGTGTCGATCGACATGCCGACGCGGCCGATCTCGCCTTCGGCGAGCGGATCGTCGGAGTCGAGCCCGATCTGCGTCGGCAGGTCGAACGCGACGTTCAGCCCCGTCTGGCCGTTGGCAATCAGGTACTTGAAGCGCTGGTTGGTCTCGCGCGGCGTGCCGAAACCGGCGTACTGGCGCATCGTCCACGGCTGCTTGCGGTACATCAGCCGGTGGATGCCGCGCGTGAACGGATACTCGCCGGGTTCGCCGAGCATCGCGAGCCCGCCGCTCTCGTCGACGTCGGCCGCGGTATAGAGCGGCTGGACTTCGAGGCCGGACTCGTTGAGCACCGGCCCGGATTCGGGTGGCAAGCGGTCGTTCATTTCACCTGCTCCCTGATGTAGTCGCAGATCGCGTCCAGCTTCGAGCCCGTGGGGAACACGCCGCGGAAGCCCAGCGCACGCAGTTCGTCGTGGTCCTGCGCGGGCAGGTTGCCGCCGATCAGCCACAGCTTGTCCGTCAGGCCGTTGGCTTCGAGCAGGGCCTTGAGCTTGCGACAGAACGGCAGGTGCGAGCCGGCGAGGCTGGACAGCGCGATCACGTCGACGTCCTCCTCCAGCGACATGCGCGCGACCGACTCCGGTGTCTGCCGCAGGCCGGTGTAGATGACCTCGAACCCGGCGTCCATCATCGCGCGCGCGACCACCTTGGCACCCTGGTCGTGGCCGTCGAGGCCGGGCTTGGCGAGCAGGACCCGGATCCGGCGCCCCTGCGCCGCAGCGGTTTGCGGCGCAAGCCCTGGCGCGGCTGCACTCATGAAGTCACCTCCTTGGCGATGATCAGTCTGAGGATTTCGCTGGTGCCGCCGCCGATCA
>DAORSF010000292.1:0-3755 GCA_035443405.1 Burkholderiaceae bacterium
GCGAAGCCGGCGGTCAGCAGGCCGGCGAGGAGGGTGTGGCTGAACTTCATCTGGCACCTCATGGCAGGAGGACCGCAACGGTCCCCGATGACGGCATGGTGCCAAGCGAGTGTGACAGCGGCGTGACAGGCATTCCGGGCCAGCGCGCGGGCCGCCCGGGTCAGCCGCCCGCCTTCATCCACTGACGAATCTCGGCCTGCGTCGGAATCCGGCCGCTGCTGACCAGCTTCTCGTTGATCACCAGCCCCGGCGTGGCGAGCAGTTCGTAGGCCATGATCGCCTTCATGTCGGTCACCTTGACGAACTCTGCCTCCAGTCCCGCACCGGCGGCCGCTTCGCGCGCCACCGCCTCGAGCTTCTTGCAGTTGGCGCAACCGGAGCCGAGGATCTTGACGGTCAGCATGGCGAGGTTCTCCTTTCGATGATCAGGTGACGTGAATCGCGTTGCGCCTGCGCCGGTGCAGCCAGCCCAGGACGACCGCAACGACGGTGACGAAGGCGAGCAGCCCGAGGACCAGGCCGCCGCGATCGGCGTTGTCGACCCAGGCGCCATAGAGATAACCGGCGGCGACGCTGAAGACCGCGACCAGCCCCACGTAGGTGAAGGTCTTCGGTCGTCCGATCACCGCCGACACCATCAGGATGCTCTGCAGGCTCAGCTCCGGGTCGGCCATCAGGTAGGCGAGCAGCGGGCCGGGGTGCATGCCGAGATCGAGGAACATCCGCGCCACCGGCACTTCGACCAGCGTCGGGAAGTACATGAACACGCCGAACAACACCGCGACCGCATTGGCCAGCAGGTCGTTGCGCCCCGCCAGCGCCTGGATCCACTCCGGCCGGATCAATTCCCTGGCCACGCCGACGATGAACACGCCCACCACGAGCAGCGGGAAGATCTGCTTGACGAAGCGCCAGGCCTCCCACAGCCAGCCCCGCCACTCGTCCGCGGGCAGGCGCGCGGCGTAGCGCCACACGGCCCAGATCGCCAGCCCGACCGCGAACGCGCGACCGGTGATCTCGACCCGCAGCCCGTCTTCGTGCGGCGTCAGGCGCAGTGCCGCTACCACGAGCGTCGTCGCGGCAAGCGCGAGCGCGATCCAGGTCCAGCGGTTGGCGCCTTCGACGATGTCCTCCATGCCCCTGTAAGCGGCGAAGCCGATCGCCACCAGCAGCGCGATCAACAGCGACCCTTGAACGCTGACGCCCTCCTCGCCCTTCGCCTCGTCGAAGGGCACCCACTGGAACAGGGTCTCCTGCCAGGCGCGGGCCCAGGTCAGCGGCAGCTCGACGGTGCCGGCCGTCGCGGTCAGCGGCCAGGCCTTCAGCGTGCCGGCGATCAGCAGCGCGACCAGCGACACCAGCACGCCGAGCGCAGCCGGCGCGATGCTCGCCCTGTCCGCGAACAGCGTGTCGGTCTGCGCATCGTGGCTGGCGTCGTCGCGCCAGAACAGCATCGCCATCAACATGCCGATGCCGATGCCGAACAGCAGGCTGAGCAGGAAGCGCGCGAGAGCGAACTCGGCGCCCAGGATGCTGCCGGTGTAGGCCAGCGCCATGACGTTCCCCGCCGGCGCGAAGAACAGGAAGGTGATGGCCGGGCCGAGGCCGGATCCCTTGCGGTAGATGCCCGCGAACAAGGGCACGATCGTGCACGAGCACACCGCCAGCAGCGAACCGGCCGCGGCAGCCGCCGGATACGAAACGTGAAGCGGCGCGGTGCGGCCCAGCCAACGCGTGATGCTGGCCTTGGGGATCAGCGCCGCCATCGCACCGGCAATGAAGAAGGCCGGTACCAGGCACAGCAGCACGTGGGCGGCGAGATAGGCGGCCAGGTTGCCGGCGCCGCCGGCGAGCAGTTGCAGCATGAAATCCATGGTGGTCAGCCGGATGTCCGGGGGCGTATCGAGTTCTGCTGCTTCCATTGATCCGCTCGAACTTGCTCACTGCCGCCCGGGTTCCGGGGCGGTCGACCAGCGGGCCTCGGGGCCGACACGACGCAGCAGCATCAGCGCGCCGAAGGCCGCGATCGACAGCGCCGACGACAGCCACAACGCGCCGGCGCCCCAGCGCTCGAGTCCGATCCCGAAGACCCACGGCGCCATCGCCTGCGCGATCCGCGCCGGCACCATCAGCAACCCCTGCCGCGCGCCGTAGCCCAGCGGACCGAACAGCACCAGCGGCAGCGTTCCCTTGGCGATGGTCAGGATGCCGTTTCCGGCGCCGTGCAGCAACGCGAACGCTGCTGCACCCGGCGCGCCCGCAAGCGACAGCACTGCGGCACCGAGCGGATGCATCAGGCTCGCCAGTCGCGCCGACAGCAGCGGGTGGACGCGGCGAAGCAGTCCGAACTCGACCAGCCGGCCGGCCACCTGCGCGGGTCCGACCAGCGCGCCGACCGCGACGGCCGTCGCGAGCGTCGCGCCGCCGGCCATCACCAGTGCCGGCAGGTGCGCCGCCATCGCGGTGCTGACGAACCAGGTTACGGCAAAGACGAACGACAGCAGGATGGCGGCGCGCAGGTTCCCCGATGACCCGGCCGTCGCCGCCGAATCGCCGGTATCCGCGACCGACGCGCGCGCGCCGTCCCGCGGTGCACGCGGCAGCGATGCGTTCAACGGCGCACCGAGCAAGAGATGCAGCCCCGCCCACGCGAAACACGCGCCGCGCCACCCCAACTCCGCCTCGAGCAGCGTCGTCAGCGGCCAGCCGACCGTGCTGGCGAAGCCCGCGATCAGCGTGATGCCGGTGATCGCGTTGCGCGACTGGCTGCCATACAGGCGCACCAGCGCAGAGAAGGCGGCTTCGTAGAGGCCGCTGCCCATGCCGAGGCCGATGACGATCCACGCCGCGAAGAGCGCGATCGGCCCCTGCGCGAGGCCAAGTCCCACCAGCCCAAGCGCGAACACGAGGCTGGTGCCGACCAGCACCGGCCGGCCGCCCCAACGGTCGATCGCGCCTCCCGCGTACGGTCCCGCCAGCGCCGACACCGCAAGCGCGGTCGAGAACGCTGCGAACACGGTCGGCACCGACACGCCGAGTTCGCGCGCCATCGGCGCCGCGAGCATCGCCGGCAGGTAGTAGGTCGACGCCCACGCGAGCGTCTGCGCGGTGCCGAGCGCCGCGACGACGCGCGTGCGTTGCCGCACGCCATCGCCGGCAACCGGGACGGTGCCCATCGCGCTACGCCGAGCCGCTGGCCGGGAACCAGTGCCGCGTGCGGTTCGCGATCGCCACCAGCGACAGCATCACCGGCACCTCGACCAGCACTCCGACCACCGTGGCCAGCGCGGCGCCCGAACTCAGCCCGAACAGCGAGATCGCCACCGCCACCGCCAGCTCGAAGAAGTTCGAGGTGCCGATCATGCAGGCCGGCGCGGCGATGTCGTGCGGCAGCTTCATCGCACGCGCCGCGGCGTAGCTGATCAAGAAGATCCCGTACGACTGGATCACCAGCGGCACCGCGATCAGCGCGATCACCAGCGGCTGCGCGACCAGCGTCTGCGCCTGGAATCCGAACAGCAGCACCACGGTGGCGATCAGCCCGACCACCGACCACGGCTTGAGCGCGGCCACGCCGCGCGCGAGCCGCGCCTGGCCCTCGCGCAGCCACCACTGGCGCGTGATCACGCCGGCGACCAGCGGCAGCACCACGTACAGCACGACGCTCAGCAACAGCGTCTCCCACGGCACCGTCACGTCCGTGACGCCGAGCAGGAAGGCCGCGATCGGCGCGAAAGCGAACACCATGACCAGGT
>DAORSF010000293.1:0-3749 GCA_035443405.1 Burkholderiaceae bacterium
AGGTGGGCAAGGACCCGGCCACCCGCACCTTTCAGGCTCTACGGATTCACGTCAATCAGGAGCTTGAGGAACTCGCGCTAGTCCTCGGCAAGTCGGTCGCGCGCCTCATGCCGGGCGGGCGGCTGGTGGTGATCAGTTTTCACTCGCTGGAAGACCGAATGGTCAAGCAGTTCATAGCGCGCGAATCAGGACGGGACGCTCCCCGCGATCCCGTCACGGGGGTCGTGCGCCACGCGGTCGCGCCGCGCCTGCGCGCCATCGGACGCGTGCTGCCGGTCGCGGCACCCGCGCGCACGACGCGCCGCGCGCGGCCCGCCAATCCGCGCGCACGCTCGGCCGTGATGCGCGTCGCCGAGCGCACCTGATGCCCACACCGACGAGGCGAGCATGACCCGTGCGAACATCCTGATGGTTTCCCTGCTGGTTGCCTGCGCGCTCGGCCTCGTCACCTCGCAGCACCGCGCTCGAAAGCTCTTCGTCGACGTCGAGCGTGCGCAGGCGCAGGCGGCGCAGCTCGAAGTCGGCTGGAACCAGTTGCAGGTCGAGCAGACCGCGCTCGCCAAGGCCTCGCTGATCGACGCAAAGGCGCGCCGCGAACTGTCGATGCAATCGGTGTCGCCGGACCGGACGCTGCACCTCGTCGTCGACCCTGTCGACCGCGCGGTGCGGCTCGGCACCCCGCTGCCCGACGTGGCCGCAGCGTCCCGCAAGTCCGCGACGCGCAACAAGGCACACGGACCGCGATGATGGCGCGACGCTCGAACCGCAACGTTCCATTCTCGTCGAATCCGCTGCTGCGGGTCAGGCTGCCTGCGTGGCGCTCGCAGGCCGTGATGCTGCTGGTCGCGGTCGCGTTCGTCGCGCTGGCGGCCCGCGCCGTCTGGCTGCAGGTGTTCTCGCAGAACTTCCTGCAGAAGCAGGGCGAGATGCGCTACGCCAAGACGATCGAACTGCCCGCCTCGCGCGGCAAGATCTTCGATCGCAATGGCGTCGTGCTCGCCTCGAGCCTGCCGGCGCGCGCGGTCTGGGCGATCCCCGAGGAGGTCGACGCGACGCCGCGGCAAATGGCGGAGCTCGCGAAGCACCTCGGTCTCGGCGAGCGCGAACTGCGGCGCAAGCTCGCCGAGGAGGACCGCACCTTCGTCTATCTCAGGCGACAGGTGGACGCCGCGGTCGCCGAACGCGTCGCGGCACTGAAGATCCCGGGCATCCACCAGCAGGGCGAGTACAAGCGCCACTATCCGCAGGGCGAGACGTTCGCGCACGTGGTCGGATTCACCAACGTCGAAGACATCGGCCAGGAAGGCGTCGAGCTGGCGCGCAACCCCGAACTTGCGGGACGGCCGGGCAGCCGCCGCGTGATCCGGGACCGACTCGGGCGCGTGATCGAGGACGTCGGCGCCGTGCGCGAACCGCACAACGGACGCGACCTCGCGTTGTCGATCGACAGCAAGATCCAGTTCCTCGCGTTCGACGCGCTTCGCGACGCGGTGCAGACCCACAAGGCGAAGGCCGGCGCCGCGGTGGTGCTCGACGCGCACAGCGGCGAGATCCTGGCGCTGGCGAACTGGCCGACCTACAACCCGAACCAGCGCGGGCAGCTCTCGGGCGCGCAGCTTCGCAATCGCGTCATCACCGACACCTTCGAGCCCGGCTCGACGATGAAGCCGTTCACCGTCGCGCTCGCGCTCGAACTCGGCGAGGTCACGCCGGGCACGGTGATCCAGACCGCGCCGGGTCGCCTGACGATCGGCTCGCACACGATCGGCGACGCGCATCCTCACGGTCCGTTGACGGTCGAAGAGGTCGTCCAGAAGTCGTCGAACGTCGGCACCGCGAAGCTCGCGCTTGGGATGCCGGCGCAGAAGATGTGGGAGCTGTACACGGTGCTCGGCCTCGGGCAGGCGCCGCGGATCGGCTTCCCCGGCGCCGTAGCCGGCCGCGTGCGGCCGTATCGCAGCTGGCGGCCGATCGAGCAGGCGACGATGTCCTACGGCTACGGACTTTCGGTGTCGCTGCTGCAGCTGGCCCGTGCCTACACGGTGTTCACGAACGACGGCGAGCTCCTGCCACTGACCATGTTCAAGGTCGACTCGCTCCCCGAGGGACAGCGGGTGGTCGGCGCGAAGACCGCGCGCGCAGTGCGCCACATGCTCGAGCTGGCGGCGGGCCCCGGCGGCACGGCGCCACAGGCGCAGATCGCGGGCTACCGGGTGGCCGGCAAGACCGGCACCGCGCACAAGCGCGAGAACGGCAAGTACGTGAACAAGTATCTGGCTTCGTTCGTCGGTTTCGCGCCGGCATCCGACCCGCGCGTGGTCGTCGCGGTCATGGTCGACGAACCGAGTGCCGGAAAATACTACGGAGGACAGGTCGCCGCGCCGGTGTTCGCGCGGATCGTCGGCGATGCGCTGCGCACGCTGCGCGTCCCGCCCGACGCGCCGATGGCGCAGTTGGTGGTGCCGTCCGAGGCCGTCAAGGAGAGCATGTGATCGAAGACGCCGGGCAGCAGGCGACGCTTGCCGCTTCGCTCGGTCAGTGGCTGCGGCAGGTGCTCGCCCCGGGTGCCGCACTGGTCGCCGACAGCCGGGCCGTGCGGCCGGGCGACGGCTTCGTCGCGTGGCCGGGTGCGACGCACGACGGGCGCGACTACGTCGAGCAGGCGATCGCGCGCGGCGCCGCCGCGGTGCTGTACGAGGCCGGCCGCGACGCGTCGACCGGCGAGGTCGCGAGTCGCGCGGTACCGGGCCTGAAGGCGCTGGCGGGGGCCGTCGCCGCCGAATACTACGGCCGTCCCAGCGAGCGCCTCGAGGTGGTCGCGGTCACCGGCACCAACGGCAAGACCAGCTGCACGCAATGGATCGCGCGCGGGCTGGCGGCTCTGGGCCGTCGCGCCGCGGTGATCGGCACCCTCGGCAGCGGCATCGTGCCGGCCGACGATTCGACGGCCGAGCTCGACGCGTTCGGCCTGACGACGCCGGACGCGGTGGCACTGCAGCGCATGCTCGCGGCCTTCGCGGACGCCGGCGTCGAGGTGGTGGCCATGGAGGCCTCGTCGATCGGACTCGACCAGGGGCGCCTTGCGGGCACGACGATCGGCATCGCGGTGTTCACCAACCTGTCGCGGGACCACCTCGACTACCACGAGACCGAGCAGGCGTACCTGCAAGCGAAGGGCCGGCTGTTCCAGTGGCCCGGCCTGCACACGGCGATCGTCAACGGCGACGACCCGGTGTCCGCCGGAATCCTCGGCTCGCTGCCCGAGACGGTCCAGGCCGTGGCGTTCGGACAGCTTCCGGGCGAGCACGGCTGGCGCGCGCGACGCAAGATCTCGGCCTACCAGATCGACGAGGAACGCGACGGCACCCAGGTGTCGGTGGGTGGCGACTGGGGTCGCGCGCAGATCCGGCTGCACCTGATCGGGCGGTTCAACGTGGTCAACGCGATGGCGGTCGCCGCGGTCTGGATCAGCCTGGGCGTACCGTTCGAAGTCGCGATGCAGCGGCTCGAAAGCCTGCGGCCGCTGCCGGGCCGCATGGAGCAGGTGATCGTCGGTGGCGGCCCGCTGGTGGTGGTCGACTACGCGCATTCGCCCGACGCGCTGCTCAACGTGCTGCAGGCGTTGCGACCGATCGCCGAGGCACGCGGCGGCGCGTTGTGGTGCGTGTTCGGCGCAGGGGGCGACCGCGACGCCGGCAAGCGCCCGATCATGGGCATGGTCGCCGAGCGCTTTGCCGACCGGGTCGTCG
>DAORSF010000294.1:0-3738 GCA_035443405.1 Burkholderiaceae bacterium
TCCTGATCGGCATCTTCCTGATCCTGCTGTTCGCGGTGCTGCTCGGCTGGCTGCCTTCGTACGGACGCGGCGAGACGGTCGCGATCGGCTGGTGGTCGAGCGGCCTGTTCACGCGCGACGGGCTGCTGCACCTGGTGCTGCCGGCGATCACGCTGGCGTTGTTCCAGATGACGCTGATCATGCGGCTGATCCGTTCCGAGATGCTCGAGGTGCTGCGTACCGACTACATCAAGTTCGCACGCGCGCGCGGGCTGCCCGATCGCGTCGTGCATTTCGGTCACGCGCTCAAGAACACACTGGTGCCGGTGATCACGATCGCCGGCCTGCAACTCGGCGGGATCATCGCGTTCGCGATCGTCACCGAGACGGTGTTCCAGTGGCCGGGCATGGGGCTGCTGTTCATCCAGGCGGTGCAGTTCGCCGACATCCCGATCATGGCCGCCTACCTGTGCCTGATCGCGCTGGTGTTCGTCGTGATCAACCTGGCCGTCGACCTGCTCTATTTCGCCGTCGACCCGCGGCTGCGCATGGACCGCGCCGTCGGCGCGCACTGAAGCTTCGAACGATGGACGCCGTCGAGATCCCTGTCGCCACCACTTCCGATCGCTACCTCGGCCGCCATCCGGCGCTGGCCGAGTTGCGCGGCTGGCATCGCGAACTGACCGCGATCCGCCACGCGCTGCACGCGAACCCCGAGCTCGGGTTCGAGGAGCACTTCACCGCCGAGCTGATTGCCCGGCAACTGGCGCGCCATGGCGTCGACGAGATCCATCGCGGCATCGGCCGCACCGGACTGGTCGGCGTGATCCGCGGGCGGCAAACGCACAGCAGCCGCACGATCGGCCTGCGGGCCGACATGGACGCGCTGCCGATGCACGAAGACAACGACGTGCCGCACCGCTCGCGCAAGGCCGGCGCGATGCACGCCTGCGGTCACGACGGGCACATGACGATGCTGCTGGGCGCGGCACGCTACCTGGCCGCGCATCGCGAGTTCGACGGCACCGTGCACCTGATCTTCCAGCCCGGCGAGGAGGGCTTCGCCGGCGCGCAGGCGATGATCGACGACGGACTGTTCGAGCGCTTTCCGTGCGACACCGTCTACGCGATGCACAACTGGCCGGCGCTGCCGCCCGGGACGATCGCGGTGCGCCCGGGTCCGATGATGGCCGCCGCCGATCGCGTCACGATCACGATCTCCGGGAGAGGCGGACACGGCGCGCATCCGTACCTGACCGTCGATCCGGTGCTGGTGGCCGCGCACATCATCACCGCCGCGCAGTCGATCGTCTCGCGCAACGTCAGCCCCATCGACTCGGCCGTGGTCAGCCTGTGCTCGATCCAGGCAGGCCACCCCGGCGCGATGAGCGTCATTCCTCACGAGGCCAGGCTGGTCGGGACCGTGCGCACCTTCCGCGTCGAGACGCAGGACCTGGTCGAGCGGCGGCTGCGCGCGCTGGTCGAGGCGATCGCCACCGGTTTCGGCGCGACCGCCGAGGTGTTCTACGAGCGCATCTACCCGGCGACGATCAACAGCCATCGCGAGGCGCTGTTCGGCGCGCGCGTCGCCGAGGAGCTGGTCGGCCCCGAGCACGTCGTTCGCGACCTCGAGCCGAGCATGGGCGCAGAGGACTTCTCCTTCATGCTGAACGTGCGGCCGGGCGCGTACTTCCGCATCGGACAGGGCGGCGCCGACGGCGGGGGCCTGCTGCACAGCACGCGCTACGACTTCAACGACCAGATCCTGCCGCTGGGCGCCGCGCTGTTCGCGCGGCTCGCCGAGCAGTCGATGCCGCTCGGATCGGCGGCCTGAACCCTGCACATCGCTTGCCCCTGCCCACCACGACAACCCGACGAGGAGACCCACGATGAACCGCACGCCCGCGCGCACCGCCGCGCCGAAGTTCCGCAGGATCGCGTTCGCGATCGCCGCCAGCGTCGCACTCGGCGCCGCCGTCGGCACGATGGCGGCCGGCACCGCCCACGCGAAGACCTTCCGCATCGCCGACCAGGGCGACGCGCTGTCCATGGACCCGCACTCGCTCAACGAGTCGCTGCAGCTGTCGTTCACCGGCAACATCTACGAGCCGCTGGTCGCGCACGACAAGAAGCTCGGCCTCGTTCCGGGGCTGGCGACGAAGTGGACGCAGGTCAACCCGACCACGTGGCGCTTCGAACTGCGCCGCGGCGTCACCTTCCACGACGGCCACCCGTTCACCGCCGACGACGTCGTCTTCACGTTCGCGCGCGCCGCCGGCGACGGCTCGGACATGAAGTCTTACACCAACGAGATCGCGCAGGTGAAGAAGATCGACGCCGACACGGTCGAGATCGTCACCAAGAGCCCGTTCCCGATCCTGCCCGACGTGATCTCGCTCGTCTACATCATGAGCAAGAAGTGGTCCGAGGAGAACCGCGCCGAGAAGCCGGTCGACAAGCGCAAGGGCATCGAGAACACCGCGTCGTTCAAGGCCAACGGCACTGGCCCGTTCCGGCTGCGCTCGCGCGAGCCGGGCGTTCGCACGGTGCTGGTGCGCAACCTGAACTACTGGGACAAGGTCGAGTCGAACGTCGACGAAGTGGTGTTCACGCCGATCGGCGCCGACGCGACGCGCGTCGCGGCGCTGATCTCGGGCGAGATCGACATGATGCAGCCGGTGCCGGTGCAGGACGTCGCGCGGCTCAGGCAGAACGCCAACCTGAACATCCTGCAGGGGCCCGAGCTGCGCACGATCTTCCTCGGCATGGACCAGGCGCGCAACGAACTGCTGTTCTCGAACGTCAAGGGCAAGAACCCGCTCAAGGACGTGCGCGTGCGCCGTGCGTTCTACCAGGCGATCGACATCGAGGCGATCAAGACCAGGATCATGCGCGGCGCCGCGACGCCGACCGCGCTGATGATCGCGCCGGGCATCAAGGGCTTTCCCGCCGACCTGAACAAGCGTCTGCCTTACGACCCCGAAGCGTCGAAGAAGCTGCTCGCCGAGGCCGGCTACCCGAGCGGCTTCGAGATCAAGATGAACTGCCCGAACGACCGCTACGTCAACGACGGCGAGATCTGCCAGGCGGTGGCCGGGATGCTGGCGCGCATTGGCGTCAAGGTGAACCTCGAAGCCGAAACCAAGGGCACCTACTTCCCGAAGATCCTGTCGCGCAACACGTCGTTCTATCTGCTCGGCTGGACGCCCGGCACCTACGACTCGCACAACGTGCTCAACGCCATCCTCGGCACGCCCGATCCTTCGGGGCGCGGGCAGTTCAACCTCGGCGGCTACAGCAACGCGCGCGTCGACGAACTGTCGAAACTGGTGCAGTCCGAGACCGACCAGGCCAAGCGCAACGCGATGATCGCCGAGGCGTTCAAGATCCACCAGGACGAAGTCGGGCACCTGCCTCTGCACCAGCAGGCGCTGGCTTGGGGGATGAGGAAGAACGTGTCGCTGGTGCAGCTGCCGGACAACTTCAACCTGTTCAAGTGGGTGGTGTTGAAGTGACGGCCTAGGGTTGTCGGGCGCGGACGGCATCGGGCGCATGGGGGGCGCGGCAGCGGGCGGCGGGCGCAATGCGCGCTCGGGGGCCGGGCGGGGGCAGGGGCGGCGCGGCGGCGGGCGTCTGGGCGGGGCGCGCGCCGTCGGGGCGACGGACGCGCTTTCCGTACGGAAACGCTTGGTCGCGCGGACGCCGAGCCCGGACCGTCGGCCCCAACTCGGTCGCTTCGCTCCCTCAGACAGGGGCCGA
>DAORSF010000295.1:0-3735 GCA_035443405.1 Burkholderiaceae bacterium
CCGAGCTACGTGCTCGGCGGCCGCGCGATGGAGATCGTGCACGAGCAGAAGGACCTCGAGCGCTACATGCGCGAGGCGGTCAAGGTGTCCGAGGACAGCCCGGTGCTGCTCGACCGCTTCCTGAACGACGCGATCGAGGTCGACGTCGACTGCCTGTCCGACGGCGAACAGGTCTTCATCGGTGGCGTGATGGAGCACATCGAGCAGGCCGGCGTGCATTCGGGCGACTCGGCGTGCTCGCTGCCGCCGCATTCGCTGTCGCCGAAAATGGTGGCCGAGTTGAAGCGGCAGACCGCGCTGATGGCGCGGGCGCTGAAGGTTTGCGGACTGATGAACGTGCAGTTCGCGATCCAGCGCGACGCGGGCCCGGCCGGCGCGGGCGCCGCACCGGGCAACGGCGACGGCACCGTCTACGTGCTCGAGGTCAATCCGCGCGCTTCGCGCACCGTCCCGTACGTGTCGAAGGCCACGGGCCTGCAGCTCGCGAAGATCGCCGCGCGCTGCATGGTCGGACGCAGCCTGGCCGAGCAGGGCGTGACCCGCGAGGTCGTGCCGAAGTACTTCTCGGTCAAGGAGGCGGTGTTCCCGTTCGTCAAGTTCCCGGGCGTCGACACGATTCTCGGCCCCGAGATGAAGTCCACCGGCGAGGTGATGGGGATCGGGCTGACGTTCGGGGAGGCGTTCGTGAAGTCGCAGCTGGGTGCCGGCGTCAGGCTGCCCGAGTCTGGAACGGTGTTCATCTCGGTGAAGAACGCCGACAAGCCGAAGGCGGTGGCAATTGCGCGCACGCTGCACGAGATGGGCTTCGCGCTGGTGGCCACGAAGGGCACTGCGGCGGCGATCACGGCGGCGGGCCTGCCGGTGACGCCGGTCAACAAGGTGCAGGAAGGGCGCCCGCACGTGGTCGACCTGCTGAAGAACGGCGAGGTGTCGCTGGTGCTGAATTCGGTCGAGGAGAAGCGCGGCGCGATCGTCGATTCGCGCTCGATCCGCACGACCGCGCTGGCGCAGCGCGTGACCTATTACACGACGATCGCCGGCGCGCTCGCCGCCGTCGAGGGCATGCGCTCGCTCGCAAGGCTCGACGTGTACTCGCTGCAGGAATTGCACGCCGGGTTGTAGCCCCGCGCCGGGGCGTGGGCGCGCGGCGCGTTTTGCGTTAGAGTTGCGCTGACAGACGGACCGCCCGGCCTCGCCGCCCGGCGGTCCGAGTCTTTTTGGAGCGACCCGCGCGCGCCTCGCCGTGCGCCGAGAACCCGAGGTACCCGATGGCAACGATTCCGCTCACCCGACGCGGCGCCGAACTGCTCAAGGAAGAGCTGCAGCGCCTGAAGTCGGTCGAACGCCCCGCCGTGATCAACGCGATCGCCGAGGCGCGGGCACAGGGCGACCTGTCCGAGAACGCCGAGTACGACGCCGCGCGCGAGCGCCAGGGGTTCGTCGAGGGAAGGATCGCCGACCTCGAAACCAAACTCGCCAACGCCCAGGTGATCGACCCGAGGCTCCTCGACGCCGACGGTCGCGTGGTGTTCGGCGCCACCGTCGCTCTCGAGGACCTGGAGTCCGGCGAAAAGGTGCGCTACCAGATCGTCGGCGACGACGAGGCCGACATCAAGGCGGGCAAGATCTCGGTGTCGAGCCCGATCGCACGCGCGCTGATCGGCCGCAGCGCCGGTGACACCGCCGAGGTCCGCGCGCCCGGCGGTGTGCGCGAGTACGACATCCTGGACGTGCGCTACGAGTAGCGATCAGGCCTTCTTGGCGCGCGCACGCGTGCCCGCCTTGACGCTGGGCCCCGAGCGTCCGGAGATGTGGCTCGGGCCCTGCGTGGCCGGACTGGCGTCGCCGTGGTGCGCGGTCACCCGCGCCCGCGCACCGACCGCCGTGCGCTTGCCCTTGGTGCCGAGCGGTTCCGGCTTGCCAGCCACCTTGCGTGCGACTGCGGATTTTTTCGCGGCACCGGCCCGGGTGGTCTTGGCCGGCTGCGGTGCCTTCTCGACCTTCATTGCCTTCATCGGTTTCCTCGCTTTCTGCGGCTTGCGCCGGGTGCTGGCGCCGGTGGCCGCCAGTTTCTTGGGGACGTGGGGGCCCCGCGGGCGCTTGCGCTCGGCGGTGTCCTCGATGGGTTTCGGGCGGTACACGATCAGCAGCTTGCCGATCGACTGGACGGCGGCGCAGCCGAGCGCCGAGCAGATCTCGGTAAGCAGCGCCTGGCGCTGTGCGCGGTCGTCGCCGAGCACGCGGATCTTGATCAGTTCGTGGGCGTCGAGCGCACGGTCCGCCTCGGCCAGCACCGCCCGGCTCAGTCCGGATTCGCCGATCATGACCACCGGGTCGAGGTGGTGGGCGCGCGCCCGCAAGGCCTTGCGGTCGGCGGGCGTCAGCGCGATCGGCAGCGGAAACGGGGTGGTGGTCATGGTGTCGCGGGTCGTGGTCGACTGGCCGTCGGGCGGCGGAAGTTGCAAGTGTGGGCTGCGGACCCATCTGCGCGCAAGCAGGGAGGGGCCGGGGACATGAGCAAGCGCAAGAAGGTCAACCGCGCGTGGCTGGCGCAGCACATCGACGATCCCTACGTGAGGCTCGCGCAGAAGCACGCCTACCGGTCGCGCGCGGCATTCAAGCTGGTCGAGATCGATGCGCAGGACCGGCTGATACGGCCCGGCATCGTCGTGGTCGATCTCGGCTCGGCGCCAGGGGCCTGGAGCCAGGTGCTGCGCGAGCGACTCGCCCGGCCGGCCGCGGCCGGGGGCGGCATCGACGGCCGGATCGTGGCGCTCGACCTGATTCCGATGGACCCGATCCCGGACGTGGTTTTCCTGCAAGGCGACTTCCGGGACGACCAGACGCTTCGACAACTGGAGGAGGCGCTTGGCGGGGCGAAGCTGGACCTTGTGGTTTCCGACATGGCCCCCAACCTGAGCGGCATCGCCGCGGCCGACGCCGCGAGGATGAGTGACCTGGTCGAACTGGCGGTGGCGTTCGCGCTGGCGCACCTGAAGCCCGATGGTGCGCTGTTGGTGAAATGCTTCCACGGCAGCGGGTACAGCCAGGTCGTAGAGTTGTTCAAGCGCAGCTTCGTGCGGGTGGCGGTGCGCAAGCCGAAGGCTTCGCGCGATCGTTCGGCCGAGACCTATCTGCTGGGGCGCTCACCCAGGGCGCGGGCCGCAGCCGGGGCGACGTGAAAGGAACGCGTGCCTCGGATGACCCATGCAAATCAATGGCTTACGGATGTCCTTGGTCCGAGCCCGGTCCTGCAAAGGGCGTAGAATGCAGCGGATGCAACGAGGCAATCGAGCGGGCACGGCGCCCGAAGGAGCAGGTGAGTGAACAACGTGTTCTCCAAGGCGGCGATCTGGCTGGTGATCGCGCTGGTCCTGTTCACCGTGTTCAAGCAGTTCGACACGCGCCAGGCGCGCGGCGCCGACATGCCCTATTCGCAGTTCATGGCCGAGGCACGCGACGGGCGGATCGACGCGGTCGTCGTCGACGGGCGCACGCTTCGGGCACGGACGAAGGACGGCCGCAACGTCGTCGTCTTCTCGCCGAGCGACATCTGGATGGTCGGCGACCTGATGAAGTACGGCGTGCAGGTCAACGCCAAGCCCGAGGAAGAGCAGTCGCTGCTGCTCAACATCTTCGTGTCGTGGTTCCCGATGTTGCTGCTGATCGGCGTCTGGGTGTTCTTCATGCGCCAGATGCAGGGCGGAGGGCGCGGCGGCGCGTTCTCCTTCGGCA
>DAORSF010000296.1:0-3727 GCA_035443405.1 Burkholderiaceae bacterium
CGGCCCTTCAGGTCGTCGAGCGACCGATGCACGCCGCGCATGAACTCGTGGAAGTGCAGGCGCGTCTTGCGCACCACGGGGATCGACGCGTAGAAACAGTCCATCAGGAAGCTCTTGCCCCGACCGACCCCGCCGAACAGCCAGACGCCGCGCGGCACCGGCGGCCGGTTGATCAGCTTCTTGAGCCGGTTCGAGCGCTGCGCCTTGTACGCGACGAACTCGTCGTGCATGCGCTGCAGGCGATCGCACGCCGCCATCTGCGCGGCGTCCGCAACGAAGCCGCGCTCGGCGAGCGCGCGCCGGAAGGACTCGACGACGCTCACGGGCGGGCGGCCGTCACATGTTCAGCGCGCGCTTGTCGGTCGCGGCGAGCGCCGCTTCGCGCAGCACCTCCGACATCGACGGATGCGGATGGCAAACGCGGCCAATGTCCTCGGCCGAGGCCTTGAACTCCATCGCGAGCGCCGCCTCGGCGATCAGGTCCGACGCGGCCGCCGACACGACGTGCACGCCCAGCACCTCGTCGGTCACCGCGTCGGCCAGCACCTTCACGAAGCCCTCCGGTGCGCCGATCCCGAGCGCCCGCCCGTTGATCGCGAACGGAAACTGGCCGGCCTTGTACGCACGCCCCTCGGCCTTGAGCTGCTGTTCGGTGCGGCCGACCCAGGCGATCTCGGGCGACGTGTAGATGACCCACGGAATGCAGTTGTAGTCGATGTGCGGCTTCTGGCCGGCGATCAGCTCCGCGACCATCACGCCCTCGTCCTCCGCCTTGTGCGCGAGCATCGGTCCGCGCACGACGTCACCGACTGCCCAGACGTTGGGAATCGCGGTCCGGCAATGATCGTCGACCGGGATGAAGCCGCGGTCGTCGACCGCCAGGCCAACCGTGTCCAGGCCCAGGCCGTCGGTGTTGGGGATCCGGCCGACCGAGACGACGAGCCGGTCGCATTCGAGCAGTTGCGCCGCGCCCTTGTCGTCGGTCCACGCGACCTTGACGCCGCGCTTGTCGGGAGTGATCGCGCCGATCGTGGCACCGAGGTGGATCTTCAGCCCCTGCTTCGCGAACAGCTTCCAGGCCTCCTTCTGCACGCCCGCATCGGTCGCCGCGAGGAAGGTGGGCAGCGCTTCGAGCACCGTGACGTCCGCGCCCAGCCGCCGCCAGACCGACCCGAGTTCGAGGCCGATCACGCCGGCGCCGATCACGCCCAGGCGCCTGGGCACCTCGGTCATCGAAAGGGCGCCCTCGTTGTCGCAGACGAGCCGGTTGTCGACCGCGACGCCCGGCAAGTGGCGGGCCTTCGATCCGGTCGCGATGATCACGTTGATCGCGTCGACGAGTTGCGAAGGCCCCTCTTCGCCTTCGCCCGTGTCGTCGAGCACCTCGATCCGGTATGCGCCGTCGTCGGCGCCGACGAAGCGGCCGTGGCCCTTGAGCCAGGTGATCTTGTTCTTGCGGAACAGGAACTCGACGCCCTTCGTCATCTTCGAGACGATGGCATCCTTGCGCGCGAGCATCTTCGCCAGGTCGAGCTTCACGCCGTCTACCCCGATGCCGTGCTCGGCGAGGTGGTGCCGCGCCTTCTCGAACGCCTCGCTCGAGCCGAGCAGCGCCTTCGAAGGGATGCAGCCGACGTTCAGGCAGGTGCCGCCCAGTGCGCGTTCGCCGGCCGGATTGCGCCATTTCTCGACGCAGGCGACCTTGAACCCGAGCTGCGCGGCGCGCACCGCGGCAATGTAGCCGCCCGGGCCGGCGCCGATCACGACCACGTCGTATGTCTGGGGCATCTTCGCGCGCTCCTCAGAGGTCCAGCAGCAGGCGCGACGGGTCTTCGAGCGCCTCCTTGATCGCCACGAGGAACAGCACCGCTTCGCGGCCGTCGATGATCCGGTGGTCGTACGACACCGCCAGGTAGTTCATCGGCCGCACGACGACCTGCCCGTTCTCGACCACCGCGCGATCCTTCGTCGCGTGCACGCCGAGGATCGCCGACTGCGGCGGATTGATGATCGGCGTCGACAGCATCGACCCGAACACGCCGCCGTTGCTGATCGAGAAGGTCCCGCCGGTCAGCTCCTCGATGCCCAGCTTGCCGTCCTGCGCGCGCTTGCCGTAGTCGGCGACCTGCTTCTCGATCTGCGCGAAGCTCATCTGGTCGGCGTTGCGGATCACCGGCACCACCAGACCGCGCGGCGAACCGACGGCCACGCCGATGTCGAAGTAGCCGTGATAGACGATGTCGTTGGCGTCGACCGACGCGTTGACGACCGGATACTTCTTCAGCGCGTGCACCGCCGCCTTGACGAAGAACGACATGAAGCCCAGCCGCACCCCGTGCTCCTTCTCGAAGCGGTCCTGGTAGCGCTTGCGCAGGTCCATCACCGGCTGCATGTTCACTTCGTTGAAGGTCGTGAGGATCGCGTTGGTCGCCTGCGACTGCAGCAGCCGCTCGGCGACGCGCTGGCGCAGCCGCGACATCGGCACGCGCTGCTCCGGACGCCCTTCGAGCAACTGCGCCAGCTCGGGCGGCGGCCTGACCTCGGGGAGGCTGGACGTCGGCACGCCCGTCGGTATCGGTACCGGCGCGGGCACCGGCGCGGGCACCGGCCGTGCGCCGGCCGCCGCGGCGCCGATCACGTCGCCCTTGGTGATGCGGCCGTCACGGCCGGTGCCGGCCACCTGCGCCGACGTCAGGCCGCTCTCGGCCATCAGCTTGGCGGCGGCCGGCATCGCCACGCCGCTCTTCGGGCCCGCGCCCGCTGCAGCGACGGCCGGCGCCGCGGCGGCTGCAGCCGCCGTCGCAGCCGGCGCGCGAGCGGAGGCCGGCGTTGCCGCCTGAGCGGCAATCGCGGCCGGCGCCGCGGCGGCGCCCGCGGATGCGGCCGCCCTGCCCTCGGTGTCGATCGTCGCGATCACTTCGCCGGCCACGACGGTGCTGCCGTCGCCCTTGAGGACCTGCGCCAGCACGCCCGCGGCCGGCGCCGGCAATTCGAGGACGACCTTGTCGGTCTCGACGTCGATGAGGTTTTCGTCGCGGGCCACCGCGTCGCCGGCCTGCTTGTGCCACTGCAGCAGGGTCGCCTCAGCCACCGATTCCGACAGCTGCGGAACCCTGACTTCGATGAGAGCCATCTTTCTGTTCTCCGGGGAGGAAGTCGTTCAGGTCGGTTTCTTCGCGCGCGAACGTGGCTCGCCGAGCGCCGCGGCGACCAGCTCCTTCTGCTGCGCGTAGTGCTTGTCGTAGTAACCGACCGCGGGCGACGCCGACGCTGCGCGCCCGGCATAGCCGAGCTTCTGGCCTTCCTTCAGCGCCTCGCCGATGTGGTGCTGCACGTAGAACCACGCCCCCTGGTTCTGTGGTTCGTCCTGGCACCAGACGACCTGCGTGGCGTTCGAAAACTTCTTCATCTCGGTCTCGAACACCTTGTGCGCGAACGGATACAGCTGCTCGATGCGCAAGAGCGCCACGTCGCCGAGTTCGCGCTCGCGCCGGGCGGCCAGCAGGTCGTAGTAGACCCTGCCGGTGCAGACGACCACGCGCCGGACCTTCTTCGGGTCGATCGTCGTCGAGGTCTCGCCGATCACGGTGCGGAACTCGCCGCGCGCCAGCTCGTCGAGCGACGAGACCGCATCCTTGTGCCGCAACAGCGACTTGGGCGTCATGATCACGAGCGGCTTGCGGAACATCCGGATCATCTGGCGCCGCAGCAGGTGGAAGATCTGCGC
>DAORSF010000297.1:0-3724 GCA_035443405.1 Burkholderiaceae bacterium
CAGATCACGCACGCGCTGTTCGAGGTCGGCGGGCAGTACCGGCGCAGCATGTAGCGTCGCGTCGGCGCACGACGATCGGGCAGGGCGTCGACGGCGTGGTCCTCTCGGCCGGCCAGAAAGGCGAGCGCTACCGGAGTCCGTCGAGCCGGCGCAGCGCGGCGCGCGTCGGCGACGCCGCGAGGTGGGCGCGAGCGGCATCGATCATCGCTTGCGGCGCCCCGATGTCCCGCAGCAGCCACTCGTCGGCATCGATCGGGAGCCGCGTCGCGCGTCGCCGGTGCCATGCCGCGCCGGCGCCGGCCAGGCGCCGGATGAGCGCGCTCAGCTGCCGACCCATGACAGCCTCCCCGCGAGGCGCGCGAGTGGGCCCGTCGAATGCGTACGCAGCGGATCGAGGGCAATCAGCCTAAGCAGCGTGCTGCGGTCGGTGCTGTCGCCGCTGACCAGCGCGTTGGCTCCGACGGACAGCGCCAGGTGCTCGCCCCGCGCCGGGAATCGGTCTTCGTGCTCGCCGTCCACCGTCACCCAGGCCCGGCCGCGCAGCACCTCGAGCCGCACCGGCGCCGCAATCCGCAACCGACGGCTTTCGCGCGGCGCCAGGCGAAGCAGCAGGTTGTCGCCGCCGACTCGCAGTGGCGGCCGGGGGTTCCGTCGGGCATCGGGTCGCGTCGGCACGTCCATCGCGGGTTCCATCTCTCAGGCCCGTCGTCGTGCCCTCATGCTCGCCGACCTCGTGCGCCGCGCCCAGACGCAACCGGGCACCGATGCCGGGTGCACAGTGGCGGCGCCGACCCGGCTGTACGGGTCGATTCCGGGGCCATCTGTCGTTGCCGGCGGTCGCCCGACCAGTACAGAATGTCGTGTCCGCACAGGTCGCAGACATGGACACCACGCTCGACGACACCCGACTCGCCAGTGGCGAGACCCTGCCCGACGCGCCGGTCGGCGCGTTGCGCCACGGCGGCGTGCTGTACCTGCAGATCGCCGAGACGCTCGCGCGCTCGATCCGCGCCGGCGCGATGCGCCGCGGCGAGCGAGTGCCGTCGGTGCGCGAGCTGGCGCGCCAGCACGGCGTGTCGCTGTCGACCGCCACGCAGGCCTACCGCTCGCTCGAAGACGCCCGCCTGATCGAGGCGCGGCCGCGCTCGGGCTACTTCGTGGCGGCGCGCCCGCGGGCGCTGCCCGAGCCCGAGACTTCGCATCCGCCGTCGGTGTCGCGGCTGGTGGATCGCTCGTCGTTGAGCGCCGAGGTGATGCGGATCGTCGACGACCCCGCGTTCGTCTCGTTCGGTGCGGCCTGTCCGGACGCTTCGCTGTTCGACGAGACGCGCCTGCGGCGCGCGCTCACCCGCGCGGCGCAGCGGCATCGCCAGACGCTCGCGCAATACCGGGTCGGCCCCGGCCACGAATCGCTTCGCCGCGCGATCTCGCGGCACGCGCTGCGGCTCGGATCGGTGATCGATCCGCAGCAGTTGCTGGTCACCAACGGCTGCCTGGAGGCGATCGTGCTCGGGCTGCGCGCGGTCACCCAGCCGGGTGACGTGGTGGCGCTCGAGTCGCCCACCTACTTCGGCTTCTTCGAGATCCTCGAGCAGCTGCACCTGCGTGCGCTCGAGATCCCCACGCATCCGCGTACCGGCATGGCGCTCGACGCGCTGCAGCTGGCCTTCGACACCCAGCCGGTCAAGGCGGTGCTGGTGGTGCCGACGCTGTCGAACCCGCTGGGCGCCAGCATGCCGCAGGCCGAGCGCCGGCGGCTGGCGCAGATGGCCGGCCGGCGCGGCACCCCGGTGATCGAGGACGTGATCTACAACGACCTGTCCGAGCAGGACGACCGGCGCCGCAGCGTGCACTCGTTCGACACGACCGGCACGGTGATGCTGTGCGGGTCGTTCACCAAGACGCTGGCGCCCGGGATCCGCATCGGCTGGCTGGCCGCAGGGCGCTGGCAGGCGAGCGTCCAAAGGATGAAGGCAACCACCAGCGGCGGGCAGTCGACGGTGCTCGAGCTGGCGATGGCCGACCTCCTCGGGCACACCGGCATCGAGTCGGGCTACCGGCGCTTGCGCGCGACGATCGCCGCGCGCGTCGACGAGGCGCGCGGCATCATCGCCCGGCACTTCCCGCGCGGGTCGCGGGTCACCGACCCGCCGGGCGGGTTCATCCTGTGGGTCGAGTTCCCTCGCGCGGTGGACACGATGGTGCTGTTTCGCGCCTGCCTGGATGAGCGGATCTGCTTCGCGCCGGGCAACATGTTCAGCGCCAGCGAGCGCTTCCCCAGCTTCGCGCGCCTGGGCGTCGGCGGTCGCTGGGGCGAGCCCGAGCGCCGGGCGCTGCGGCGCATCGGCGAGCTGGCGTCGCGAATGGTCGAGGCCGGGACGGAAGCGGACCACGCCGGCGCGCCGCAAGGCGGCCGCCGCTGATCCGGCGCTTCAGCGGGTGGCCTGTCGGCGGCCGGTCGACGCGAGTTGCGCGACGAACGCGTCGAGCTTGCCGACGTGTCGTCCCGTGTCGACCTCGCGATCGGTGAGCGCGAGCGACGCGACCGCGCGGCCGCACAGCGCCTCGAACTCGGCGAGCGCGCGACGCTCGCCGGAGCTGCCGCAGGTGCAGAAGAACGCGACCTCGCCCAGCTTCGCCCGGTGCCTGCGGACCCAGGTGCGCACCGGGCTCGACAGGTTCCAGAACCAGACAGGCGTGCCGACGATCACCAGCCGGTAATCGGCGGGGTCGAGCTCGTCCGGCCGCAGCAAGGTGTCGAACCGGCTCGCCGCCTCGAATGCCGAGCGCGCGTAACCGAGCGGTCCGCAGCGGCCGACCCGGTCGCGGATCTCCTCGACGTCGCAGCCGCAGGCTGCGGCGATCTCCATCGCCACCTTGCGCGTGTAGCCGGTGCGCGAGTAGTAGGCAAGCAGGATCGCGTTCTTCATTGCAGCCTCCTTCGATGGGCGCGGCGCGTCGCCCCGGCAGGATGAGCCGTGCCCGCCGATCGCGGGTTGATCCGGGTCATCCGGTCGCGCAGCGCGCATTGACGCCGAAGCGGGCTGGCCGGTGCCGGCGGCGATGCACCGGCTGCAACAGGGCGGGGCCTGAGTCGGAGCGCGACGGGTCGTCCGCCGCCCCGATTTACGCCTTCCTTCGATAGATCACGCCTTCCTTCGATAGATCACCCAGTACACCAGCGCGACCAGGACGCTGCCGCCGACCAGGTTGCCGGCGATCACCGGCGCGAGGTTGCGCGCCATCGCGATCCAGCCGACCGTCTGCGCGCCGGGCAACTCCAGCAGCGTGGGGTCGCCGGCCAGCAGGCCGATCGCGAGCGGGAAGAAGAACATGTTGGCGATCGAATGCTCGAAGCCGAGCGCGACGAATGCGGCGATCGGCGGGACGATCGCGACCACCTTGTCGACGACGCTGCGCCCGGCGGCGGCCATCCAGATCGCGAGGCAGACCAGCACGTTGCACAGCGCACCGCGCACGAAGGCCACGTCCCACGGCAGCGCGGCCTTCGCCGCGGCCACCTCGATCGCCTTGCGAGCGACGAGGCCGTCGCCGAGCCGGGGCGTGTCGGCCAGAAGCACCAGCGCGGCGAGGCCGGCCGCGCCGACCAGGTTGCCGAGGCAGACGAGGCACCAGTTGCGAAGCAGTTCGCCGGTGCCGACCTTGCCCTCGGCCCAGGCCATCGCCAGCAGGTTGTTGCCGGTGAACAGTTCGGCGCCGGCGA
>DAORSF010000298.1:0-3719 GCA_035443405.1 Burkholderiaceae bacterium
CGCGGCCGCGCTGATCGTCGGCGTCACCTGGTACGTCGCGCGCTTCGTCGCCGGCCTGGTGTCGAGCCTGCTCGAGGGTCTCGGCCTGGACCGGCTCGGCGAACCGCTGGGGCTCGAGCCCGTGCTCGGCGCGCTTCGGTTGTCGCGTCTGGTCGGCCGCCTGCTGGTGTTCTTCGCGATGCTGTTCGCGGTCGCGCAGGCGGCCAACCGACTGCAGATCGTGCAGCTGAGCGAACTGGTGGGCAGCTTCATCGTGTTCGGCGGCGACGTGCTGCTCGGGACGATGATCCTGATGGTGGGGCTGTGGCTGGCGAACCTGCTCGGTTCGGCCGTCGGGCGCAGCGAGCATCGCGATGCGCCGTGGCTGGGCGGCCTGGTGCGCGTGCTGATCATCGGCCTGGTGCTGGCGATGGGCCTGCGATCGATGGGCATCGCCGATGCGATCGTCAACCTGGCGTTCGGGTTGACGCTGGGCGCGGCCGCGATCGCGGTGGCGCTGTCCTTCGGGCTCGGCGGCCGCGAGGCGGCCGGCAAGCTGATGGACCACTGGTTCTCGAAGATCCGCCGCGACCGTTAGCACACCGGCGGCCTGCCGGGCGGCTAGAACCGGATCGGGTTCTCGAAGCGTTCCTGGCTGGCGGGAACCAGCACGCCGCCGGCATCGACCTCGGCCTGTGCCGACGGGGCCCGCGCGGCGCTGGCGTCCGCCTGGCGTCCCTCTTGCGCCGGGGCCATCGAATCGAGCGTGCGCGCGAGGTAGTTGGGCGGCAGCATCGACGAGCGCGGATAGGCCGCGGCGTCGAGCATCCCGTTCCAGCGCGTTGCCTCGAAACCGACCATGCGGTCCGTGCCGACGGTCAGTACCGGGAACTGCGGCGAGGCGCCGAACTGCAGCGCGTTGAACGCACGCACGTCGGCGGCGCTCTTCACGTGCTTCTCGGTGTACGGCACGCCGCGCTGCGACAGGTGCTCGCGTCCGAGTTCGCAAGGCTCGCAGTCGGGCGCCGTGTACAACACGACCGGGTACTTGACGGTTGCCGAGCGCAGCGCGTAGGGCAGTCGATGATCGCCTGCCGCCGGCGTCTCCGACGAGTGCGCACCGGCCGGCGCGCGGACCAGTCGGCGATTGTCGACGGGCGGCGGGCGGTCGCCGTAGTTCACGCGGCCGTTGGCGCCGATCCACTTGTACTGGGCATGGGCGGCGGGCACCGCGAGCGCCGCGGCCAGCGCGACGCCGGCCAGGGCGACGGCCCGCGCGGCGGTGAAAGTGGCTGCAGTGTGGCGGCTATGCATGGGACGGTTCCGGAGCGGATGCCTCGACCATTCCATTATGGCGAAGCAGGGCATCCATCTCCGGGTCCCGTCCTCTGAACGCGCGAAACGAGTCGATGGCCGGTCGGCTGCCGCCCACCGCGAGAATCTCGTCGAGGAATCGCCGGCCGGTTTCGGCGATGCGCGCCGGCGCGTCCGGCTTCGCCATCGCCTCCTCGAAGGCGGCGTAGGCGTCGGCCGACAGCACCTCGGCCCACTTGTAGCTGTAGTAGCCGGCCGAGTAGCCGCCGGCGAAGATGTGCGAGAAGCTGTTCTGGAATCGGTTCCAGGCGGGCGGGATCGACACCGCCACCTCGCGGCGCACCTCGTCGAGCACGTCCTGCACCGTCTGCTCGCCGCCGGGTCGGTAGTCGGCGTGCAGGCGCATGTCGAACAGCGCGAACTCGATCTGGCGCAGCGTCGCCATGCCGCTCTGGAAATTCTTCGCCGCCAGCATCCGGTCGAACAACTCGCGAGGCAGCGGCTCGCCGGTCTCGACGTGCGCGCTCATCGAACGGACGATCTCCCATTCCCAGCAGAAGTTCTCCATGAACTGGCTCGGCAGTTCGACCGCGTCCCATTCGACGCCCGAGATGCCCGACACCGCGAGGTCGTCGACCCGCGTGAGCAGGTGATGCAGTCCGTGGCCGAACTCGTGAAACAGCGTCGTCACGTCGTCGTGCGTCAGCAGCGCGGGGCGCCCGCCGACCGGCGGCTGGAAATTGCAGACGAGGTATGCGACCGGCGTCTGCAGTGAAGCAGCGCGGCGGCGGCGCGAACGCGCGTCGTCCATCCATGCGCCTGGCCGCTTCGACGCGCGCGCGTACAGGTCGGTGTAGAACTGACCGATCAGCTGGCCGTCGCGCTCGACCCGGTGGAAGCGAACGTCCGGATGCCAGGCCGGCGCCGTGTCGGGCAGGATGCGCACCGAGTACAGCCGCTCGATCAGGCGAAACAATCCGTCGAGCACGCGCGGCAACTGGAAGTACTGCTTGACGGTCTGGTCGGAGAACGCGTAGCGCGCCTCCTTGAGCTTCTCGCTGGCGAACGCCAGGTCCCACGCCTGCGGATCGGGCAGCGCCAGTTCCTCGGCGGCGAAGCGGCGCAGCTCGGCCATGTCGCGCTCGGCGAACGGGCGCGCGCGCGCGGCGAGGTCGCGAAGGAACGTCGTCACCTGCGCGGGGGACTCGGCCATCTTCGGCACGAGCGACACCTGCGCGAAGTTCGCGTAGCCGAGCAGGCCCGCCTCCTCGTGGCGCATCGCCAGCAGCTCGTCGATGATCGGCGCATTGTCGAGCGCCTTCGCCGCCTCGCCCTCGGGGGCGAGCGCGCCCAGCGAGGCCCGCGTCGAATAGGCCCGGTACATCCGTTCGCGCAGCGGCCGGTGCACCGCGTACTGCATCACCGGCAGGTACGACGGGAAATGCAGCGTGAACTTCCAGCCGGCGTTGCCGTCCTTGTGCGCGGCCTCGCGCGCGGCCTCGAGCGTGTCGGCGTGCAGGCCGGCGAGGTCAGCCTCGTCGGTCACCAGCAGCGAGAACGCGTCGGTCGCGTCGAGCACGTTCTCGGAGAACTTCTGCGCGAGCGACGCCTGCCGCTCCTGCAGTTCTGCGAAGCGTTCGCGTGCGGGTGACACGAGCTCGGCGCCGCCGAGCCGGAAGTCGCGAAGCGCGTGGTCGACGATGCGCCGGCGCACCGCGGGCAACCCGGCGTACTGCGGCGACGCGGCGAACGCCTTGTACTTCGCGAACAGCGCCTCGTGCTGCGCCAGTTCGGTCCAGAACTGCGTGACTTTCGGCAGGTTGGCGTTGTAGGCCTCGCGCAGCGCCGGCGTGTCGGCCACGCCGTTCAGGTGCCCGACCATGCCCCAGGCGCGACCCAGCCGCTCGGTCGCGTCCTCGAGCGGCTCGACGAACGCGTCCCAGGTGGTCGGCGTGGCCGGATCGGTGACCGCCGACAGCGTCGCGCGCGCTTCGGCAAGCAGAACGTCGACCGCGGGGCCGATCAGTTCGGGCGAGAAGTCCGCGAAGCGCGGCAGGCCCGAGAAGTCGAGCAGAGGGTTGTCGGTGCGGGCGGTCGGGGCGTCGGCGGCGGGGGATTGCATGTTCGGTCGTTCGTCCTTCAGTGGGGTCGTCCGGTTCGTCGCATGCCCGCCGCCGGGCTTGCAGCGGCCGTCATCCGGCGGCGCGCTCGGCCGCGTCGATCGTGTTCACCAGCAGCATCGCGCGGGTCATCGGCCCGACGCCGCCGGGCACTGGCGTGATCCAGCCAGCCACCTCGCGCACGCTGTCGAAGTCGACGTCGCCGCACAGCCTGCCGGCGGCGTCGCGATTCATGCCGACGTCGATCACGATCGCGCCGGGCTTGACCATGTCGCCGGTGATCATCTTCGCGCGGCCGACCGCCGC
>DAORSF010000299.1:0-3714 GCA_035443405.1 Burkholderiaceae bacterium
CCCGTTCGCGGCCCTCGCCAAGCTGAAGAACGGCGCGCAAAATACTGATATAATTGAAGATTAACCAGATCCGGGAGCCGCCATGGCCGTCCAGCAGAACAAGAAGTCGTCGTCCAAGCGCGGCATGCACCGCGCGCACGACTTCCTCGCGAATCCCCCGCTCGCGGTCGAGCCGACGACCGGCGAAGTGCACCGGCGTCACCACGTCAGCCCGAACGGTTTCTACCGCGGCAAGAAGGTGGTGAAGACAAAAGCCGACGAATAACGACGCGCCGCATCCACGGGCGCGAGCGTGACGGTACGCATCGCCATCGACTGCATGGGTGGTGACCACGGCTTGCCGGTCACCGTGCCCGCGGCGATCCACTTCCTGCAGCAGGTTCCCGAAGTCAGGCTGCTGCTGGTCGGTCAGCGCGAATCGATCGAGCAAGCGCTGGCGAAGTCCGGAACGGTCGACCCGGCTCGCGTCGAGGTGCGCCACGCGTCGGAAGTGGTCGCGATGGACGATTCGCCGGCGATCGCGCTGCGCAGCAAGCGCGACTCGTCGATGCGGGTCGCCATCGAGCTGGTCAGGAATGCAGAGGCCGACGCCTGCGTGAGCGCGGGCAATACCGGTGCGCTGATGGCGATCTCGCGCTTCGTGCTGAAGATGCAGCCCGGGATCGACCGCCCGGCGATCGCGACGCAGCTCCCCAACCGCACCGGCGGCACGACGACGATGCTCGACCTCGGCGCCAACGTCGACTGCGAGGCCCGGCACCTGCTTCAGTTCGCGGCGATGGGATCGGCGCTGGTCAGCGTGCTCGAAGGCAAGGAGCGCCCGACGGTCGGCCTGCTGAACATCGGCGAGGAAGTGATCAAGGGCAACGACACCGTCAAGCAGGCGGCCGAGCTGCTTCGCGCGAGTGCGCTGAACTTCCACGGCAACGTCGAAGGCAACGACATCTACGACGGCACGACCGACGTCGTCGTCTGCGACGGCTTCGTCGGCAACGTCGCCCTCAAGGCCTCGGAAGGTCTCGCGCGGATGCTCGGCGACTTCATCCGCGAGGAGTACAAGCGCCACGTCTTTACCCGGCTGATGGCGCTGCTGTCGTTTCCGGTGCTGATGCGCTTTCGCAAGCGGCTCGATCATCGCCGCTACAACGGCGCCAGCCTCGTCGGCCTGCGCGGTGTCGTCATCAAGAGCCACGGCTCGGCCGACGCCTATGCGTTCGAATTCGCGCTTCGCCGCGCCTACGATGCGGTGCGCAACGGCCTGGTCCAGCGCATCGAGCAGGCGCTGTCGCGGATCCAGAGCCCCGAGTCCGGCGAAGCCGAGCGCGCGCAGCTGGGCTGAGCCCGGGCGCCGCTTCCGACGCCGGTCCATCCAGCATCGTCGACATCGAGTTCCATCTCCATGAGCTTTCGCCACTCTCGCATCATCGGCACCGGCAGCTACCTGCCGCCGCGCGCAGTCGCCAACGACGAACTGGTGCGCGAACTGGCTGCGCGCGGCGTCGAGACATCGGACCAGTGGATCGTCGAGCGCACCGGCATCCGCCAGCGCCACCTGGCCGACGCGGGCGTCGCGTGCAGCCATCTCGCCACCGAGGCGTCGCGGCGTGCGCTCGAGGCGGCCGGCCTGCAGGCCACCGACGTCGACCTGATCATCGTTGCGACGTCGACCCCGGACTTCGTGTTCCCGAGCACCGCCTGCCTGGTGCAGAAGGCGCTCGGCACTCCAGGGGGTGCGGCCTTCGACGTGCAGGCGGTCTGCAGCGGATTCACTTACGCGATCGCGGTCGCCGACTCGATGATCCGCACCGGGCTTGCGACCCGCGCACTGGTGATCGGCGCCGAGGTCTTCTCGCGCATCCTCGACTGGAACGACCGCGGCACTTGCGTGCTGTTCGGCGACGGCGCGGGCGCGGTGGTGCTCGCTGGCGCGGATCGTCCCGGCGTGCTCGCGTCCAGGCTGCACGCCGATGGCCGCCATGAGTCGATCCTGCGCACGGCTGGCAACGTCTGCGGCGGCACCGTCCTCGGGCATCCGTACCTGACGATGGACGGACCCGCGGTGTTCAAGCTCGCGGTCTCGGTGCTCGATACGGTGGCGCGCGAGGTTCTGGCCGACGCCGGGCTGGGAACCGCAGACGTCGACTGGTTCATCCCGCACCAGGCCAACCTGCGCATCCTGCAGGCGGCGGCCCGAAAGATCGGCATCCCCATCGAGAAGGTGATCGTGACGCTCGACCGGCACGCGAACACGTCGGCAGCGTCGATTCCGCTCGCGCTCGACGTCGGTGTCCGCGACGGTCGCATCCGCCCCGGCCAGAACGTCCTGATGGAGGGCGTCGGCGGCGGGTTCACCTGGGGCGCGGTGCTGGTCACGATGTGAGGCGTCGCGACCACGCCGCGCCGCGATGCTCGAGCAAGGGGGAGGGGCTGAACCGATGAAACTGGCTTTCGTTTTTCCCGGGCAGGGATCGCAATCGGTCGGCATGCTGGACGGTTTCGCCGGTTCGCCCGCGGTGCAGGCGTTGCTCGAGCGGGCCGACGCAGCGCTGGGCGAACCGCTGGCGAAGCTCATCGCGCAGGGGCCGGCCGAGACGCTGTCGCTGACGGTCAATACGCAGCCCGCGATGCTGGCAGCCGGCTACGCGTGCTGGCTTGCGTGGCGCGATGCGGGCGGCGCCGCGCCGGTGGCGGTCGCCGGCCACAGCCTCGGCGAGTACACGGCGCTGACGATGGCGGGCGCATTCGACGTCGCCGACGCGCTGCGCCTGGTGCGCGTGCGTGCCCAGGCCATGCAGGATGCCGTGCCCGTGGGGCAGGGCGGCATGGCCGCCATCCTCGGGCTGGACGACGAAGCGGTTCGCCAGGCATGCCGCGAGGCAGCCGAGGCCGTGCCGGGCGAAATCGTCGAACCCGCCAACTACAATGCGCCGGCGCAGGTCGTCATCGCCGGCCACCGCCAGGCAGTCGAGCGCGCGTGCGACCGCGCCAGGGCGCTGGGCGCCAAGCGTGCGCTGCCGCTGGCGGTGTCGGCGCCGTTCCACTCGTCGCTGCTGCGGCCGGTCGGCGAGCGCCTGGCGCAGGCGCTGGCCGCGGTCGAATTGCGTGCGCCGCAGGTGCCGCTGGTCAACAACGTCGACGTGGCGGTCGAGACGGAGCCGGCCAGGATTCGCGATGCGCTGATCCGCCAGGCCTACGGTCCGGTGCGCTGGGTCGAGGTCGTGCACAAGCTGAAGACGCTCGGCGTGACGCGCGTGATCGAGTTCGGGCCGGGCAAGGTGCTGGCGGGGCTGGTGTCGCGCATCGATCGCGGCCTGCAGGTCGCGGCGGTCTACGACCCGGCGTCTCTCGAATCGGCGCTGAAAGAAGGCGCGTGAGGAGTACCGCGATGAACCTGTCGAACCAGATGGCCCTGGTTACCGGCGCTTCGCGCGGCATCGGCCGCGCGATCGCACTCGAACTCGGCCGCCAGGGCGCCACCGTCGTCGGCACCGCGACCAGCGAAGCCGGCGCGCAGGCGATCTCGGCTGCGCTTGCCGAGGCGGGCGTGCGCGGCCGCGGCGAGGCACTCGACGTGACCGACGCCACGCGATGCGATGCGCTGTCCGAAGCCCTTCAGAAGGAGGGAGGCGTCGCGATCCTGGTCAACAATGCCGGGATCACGCGCGACAACCTCGCGATGCGGATGAAGGACGACGAGTGGAACGCCGTGATCGA
>DAORSF010000300.1:0-3711 GCA_035443405.1 Burkholderiaceae bacterium
CCGATGGGCCCGATGATCTACCGGGTGGCGTTCGCGCCGATGGCGCAGGCGAGCGTTCTGGTGCTGCTGATCGCCGCGTTCGGCGTGCACTTCTCGCTGATGGGACTCGGGCTGGTGTTCTTCGGTCCGGAGGGCATCGGCACGCAGGCGCTGCTCGGGGGCGAGTTCTCGCTGGGCGGAATCCCGATCACCGGGCAGAGCGTCGCGGTGGTCGGCACCACCGTGCTGTCGCTGGTGGCGTTCGCGCTGTTCTTCGAGCGCACGCTTTTGGGCAAGGCGCTGCGCGCGTGCTCGTCGAACCGGCTGGGGGCGCGGCTGGTCGGCATCCCGACCGCGACCGCGGGCAGCGTCGCGTTCGCGCTCGCCGCCGGCCTCGGCGCGATCTCCGGCGTGCTCGCGGGGCCGATCGTCACGATCTACTACGACAGCGGCTTCCTGATCGGGCTGAAGGCCTTCGTCGCGGCGATCCTCGGCGGGCTGGTCAGCTTCCCGCTGACCGTGCTGGCCTCGGTGGCGGTCGGCATCGCCGAGGCGTTCTTCTCGTTCTGGGCCAGCAACTTCAAGGAGGTGCTGGTCTTCACGCTGATCCTGCCGGTGCTGCTGTGGCGTTCGCTGCGATCGCCTGCGCACGCGGAGGACGACTGATGGTCGCGCGGTCGAGCGGGATCGCCGCGCTGCTGGCGCTGGTCGTGCTCGCCTTGCCGTTCAGCGGCGCGATCCCGGTGTACTGGATCACGCTGTTCAACTACATCGGCATCGCGAGCCTGGTGGCGATCGGGCTGGTGCTGCTGACCGGCGTCGGCGGGATGACGTCGTTCGGCCAGGCGGCGTTCGTCGGGCTCGGCGCCTACACCAGCGCGGTGCTCACGGTGCAGGGCGGCGTCAGCCCCTGGCTGAGCCTGCCGGTATCGCTCGCGGTGACCGGGATCGGTGCGCTGCTGCTCGGCGCCGTGACGGTTCGGCTGTCGGGCCACTTCCTGCCGCTCGGCACGATCGCCTGGGGCGTCGCGCTGTTCTACCTGTTCGGCAACCTGTCGTGGCTCGGTGCGCACGACGGCATGTCCGGGATCCCGCCGCTGCGCGTCGGCGGCCACGCGTTGACCGACGGACGCCAGTTCTTCGTGCTGGTGTGGCTGGTCGTGGTCGCCACGGTGATCGTCGCGCAGAACCTGCTCGGCGCGCGCGTCGGCCGCGCGCTGCGGGCGCTGCGCCGCAGCGCGCACGCGGCCGAAGCCTTCGGCGTCGACGTCGCGAGCGCGAAGCTGAAGATCTTCGTCTTCGCCGCCATGCTCGCCGGGCTGGCCGGCTGGCTGTACGCGCACTTCCAGCGCTCGGTGGCGCCGGGGCCCTTCGGCGTCAATGCAGGCATCGAGTACCTGCTGATGGCGGTGGTCGGCGGCGCCGGCCGCGTCTACGGTGCGATCCTCGGCGCGACCGGCATCACCTTCCTGCGCGACCAGGTGCAGGACCTGCTGCCGGCGCTGGTCGGCAGCGCCGGCAACTACGAGATCGTGGTGTTCGGCGCGGTGCTGGTGCTGGCGCTGCAGACCGCGCCGAACGGGTTGTGGCCGATCCTGTTCGGACCCCCGGCACCGGCGAGGGTGCCGGCGCGCGCCAGCGAAGCGATGCCGGCGCGGCGCGCGCTGCCCGAGCGCGGCAGCACGCTGCTCGAGGTCGAGCGCGTGCGCAAGCACTTCGGAGGACTGGTCGCGGTGAACGACGTCGGCTTCGAGGTGCGCGCCGGCGAGATCGTCGGCCTGATCGGCCCCAACGGCGCGGGCAAGAGCACCACCTTCAACCTGGTCTGCGGCGCGCTCGGCCTCGACCAGGGTGCGATCCGCTTCCGCGGCGAATCGATCGGCGGCGCGACGCCGCAGCAGGTCGCGTCGCGCGGACTGGGGCGCACGTTCCAGCACGCCGACATCGTCGCCGAGATGAGCGTGCTCGAGAACGTCGCGCTCGGTGCGCACCTGCGCGGCGACGCGGGCATGTTGCGCGCGATGCTGCGGCTCGACCGTGACGAGGAGGCGCGCCTGCTCGGCGAAGCGGCGCGGCAACTGCGGCGCGTCGGCCTGGCCGACGAAGCGCACAAGCCCGCCGGCAGCCTCGCGCTCGGCCAGCTTCGGCTGGTCGAGGTCGCGCGCGCGCTGTGCCTGGATCCGGTGCTGGTGCTGATGGACGAGCCGGCGGCGGGCCTGCGCCACGGCGAGAAGAAGGCGCTCGCGAAGCTGCTGCGCGAATTGCGCGCCGAGGGCGTCAGCGTGCTGCTGGTCGAGCACGACATGGATTTCGTGATGAGCCTCGCGGACCGGCTGGTGGTGCTCGACTTCGGCACGAAGATCGCCGAAGGCGTGCCGGCGGACGTGCGGCGCGATCCGCGCGTGCTCGAAGCCTACCTCGGAGGTGCGGCGTGAGCGACGCGCACCTCGCGGTGAACGCGCTGTCGGTGCGCTACGGCCGCACGCAGGCGGTCGATGGCGTGTCGATCGAGGTGCCGCGCGGCGCGCTGGTGACGATCCTCGGCGCCAACGGCGCCGGCAAGAGCACGCTGCTCAACGCGGTGATGGGCGTGCTGCCGTCGCGCGGCGGCATCCGCTTCGACGGGCGGCCGATCGACGCGCTCGCGCTCGAGGCGCGCGTCGCGCTCGGCCTGAGCCTGGTGCCCGAGCGGCGCGAGCTGTTCGCCGACCTCTGCGTCGAGGACAACCTTCGGCTGGGCGCGTTCCGGCGCCGGCGCGACGAGCGCGAGGCGGCGCTCGAGGACGTCTACCGGCAGTTCCCGCGGCTGCGCGAGCGGCATCGCCAGCTGGCCGGCACGCTGTCTGGCGGCGAGCGGCAGATGCTGGCGATGGGCCGCGCGCTGATGTCGCGGCCGTCGCTGCTGATGCTCGACGAGCCGAGCCTGGGGCTCGCGCCGCGCATCGTCGCCGAGGTGTTCGAGCGGCTGGTGGCGCTGCGCGAGGGCGGCGTGTCGCTGCTGCTGGTCGAGCAGAACGCGCGTGCCGCCTTGCGGGTCGCGGACTATGCTTACGTGCTCGAGCTCGGCGCGGTCACGACCCACGGGCCGGCCGCCGCGATCGCCGACGACGAGCGCCTGGTCGAGAGTTACCTGGGAATCGGGGGCGCCGAGTACTGAACCCGGCGCGCCGGCTTTTCGCTCAACGCAGAAGAGGAGACGGAGATGAGCAAGTGCAGGACGATCGTAGCCGCAGTCGCGGCGGCCCTCGGTGTCGCGCTCGCCGGATCGGCGCTGGCGCAGATCAAGGTCGGGATCACCGTGTCCGCGAGCGGGCCGGGCGCGGCGCTCGGGCAGCCGCAGATGCGCACCGTGCAGGCCTTGCCGAAGGAGGTCGCCGGCCAGAAGGTCACCTACGTCGCGCTCGACGACGAATCCGACCCCACCAAGGCTGCGCAGAACGCACGCAAGCTGATCGCCGACGAGAAGGTCGACGTGCTGATCGGCTCGTCGCTGACGCCGACCAGCCTGCCGCTGGTCGACATTGCGCACGAGACGAAGACGCCGCTGATGACGCTGGCCGCGGCCGCCGTGCTGGTGACGCCGCTCGACGAGAAGAAGCGCTGGGTGTTCAAGGTGGTGCCGAACGACGACCTGATGGCGCTGGCGATCCTCGAGCACATCGCGAAGACCGGCGTGAAGAAGCTCGGCTACATCGGCGTGTCCGACGGCTACGGCCAGGGCTACTACAAGGC
>DAORSF010000301.1:0-3696 GCA_035443405.1 Burkholderiaceae bacterium
GCGGTGATCGCCGACCCGTAGAGCACGGTCAGCAGCGCCAGCGCAAGCCAGCCGATCCCGTCGCGCGGCCAGTCGAAGCGCCCGCCGATCGCGCCGCCGGCGATCGCGACCGCGGTGACGACCACCATCAGCACCAGCGTGCGCAGGCGGCCGTCGGTGCTGGCCAGCCAGCGGGTGGTCAGGTACAGCGCCAGCGCAAACGACGCCGCGGCGCCGAGCGCGAACGCGACGCCGATGGCGCTCGCCGTCGCATCGGCGGATGCGGCGCCGGCGGCAGGGCGTGCGAGGCCGGCCACGTCCAGGGCCAGTGACAGGCCGAGCAGCGCGATCGGCATCGCGATGAAGGTGCGGCGCGACGGCCGGTCGCCGCCTGCCGCCCACGAGATCAGCCCGAGCATCAGCGGGAAGGTGTTGAAGGCCAGCAATGCCAAGGCCACCGGGATCCGGGCAACCGCCGAGTACAGGCACAGGCTCTGCACCGAAATCAGAACGCCGATCGCAGCCGCGCGGCGCAACGTGGGCATCGGCATGCGTATCGCGACACCGGACCGCCGCAACAGCACCAGCACGAACAGTGCGGTGCCGAAGGAGCGCACCGCGACCGCCGTGGTGACGTTGGCGCCGTGGTCGAAGGCAAGGCGTGCCGCCACGTGATTGCTGGCGAAAGTGACGGCGATCAGCAGCAGCAGCGAAACGCCGAGCCAGCGCGGGAGGGTCGAGGTCGTCATCGACCCGCGAGGATACCAGCGAGGTGGCGCGGCAATCCGCGGCGCGGCCCTCGCGGCCCGCTATCGGGTCGCGTCCAGCGCTTCGGCGACTTCCTCGGCTGCGATCCGGGCAGGCGGCGACGGGGCGACGTCGACCGCTTCGATCCTGCCGGCCGCATCGTGCCGCACGTACAGCACGCGCGCCTTCTGCCAGCCCTGCAGCGCGCCGGGCTCCACCGCGGCCTGCGCGGCGACCTGCGCCACGCCGACGCGAGGCCGGGCCGCGCGCCGCTCGTTGCCGCGGAAGCGGAAGTAGTTGTACAGCGCCCAGCAGACCAGCGAGCCGGCCAGCAGCGCGATGCCGACCGCGTACCAGCCCAGCACGTCGAGCAGCGCCCGGTCGCCCTGGTTGACGACCATCTCCTCGTAGAAGCGGGTGACGCCGAACGCCCACCCGAGCAGTGCCAGGACCGGCAGCCACAGGTAGGCCCACAAGGCCCAGAAGAACAGCGTCAGCCCCGTCGACACCACGCGCTGCGGCGGCGACTGCAGGTCGGGACGCTCGATGATCAGCGGTCGGGCAGAAGGCCGCGGTCCGGACTTTTCCATCTTGCACGCTTCCCTGTCGAACGAAACAGCGCCCTGGGAACGCTGACCACGGTCGTGAACACGTTGATCAGCCAGAACGCGAGCGGATACCAGATCATCCAGAAGTAATTCCTGAACAGGCCCTTCTCGACGCGCGAATCGAGCGTCATGCCGACTGCGACCTGCAGCAGGCAGGTCGTCCCGATCACGACGCCGGTCCACTTCGGCAGCAGCGTCGGCACCTGGATCGGCACCGGCAGGCCCAGGACGGTGCCGAAGAGCCACAGCAGGATCACGCCCATCATTGCGTAGCCCCACAGCGCGCTGACGATGTACTCGGTGAACACCGGCCACATGCGCCGCACCTTCCAGGCGTGCAGCGGCTGCCAGTTCCGGACCAGCACCTGCATGCCGCCAGTGGCCCAGCGCAGCCGCTGCTTCCACAGCCCGCGGAAGGTTTCGGGCATCAGGATCCAGCACAGCGCGTTCGGTTCGAAACGAACGTCCCAGTGGCGCGTCTGCAGCTTCCAGGACACGTCGACGTCCTCGGTCAGCATGTCGGTGCTCCAGTACCCGACCTCGTGCAGCGCGCTTCGCCGGAACGCGCTGACGACGCCCGACACCGTGAACACGCGTCCGTAGGTTCGCTGGGCGCGCTTGATCAGGCCGACCGTCGACGAGAACTCGCCGACCTGCAGCCGGCCGAGCAGCGTCGATCGCGTGCGCACGCGGGGATTGCCGGTCACGGCGCCCACCCGTGGCGAGCGGAAGTGCCACATCAGCCAGTGCACCGCCCAGCGGTCGAGCAGTGCGTCGCCGTCGATGCACACCAGGAAGTCGGCGCGCGTCAGTGTCGCCGCCGTGTTGAGCGCGGCGGCCTTGCCCTGGTTGCGAACCAGGTGGATGACCCTCAGCGACGGGAACTGCGTGGCCAGCCGGTCGAGCAGCGCGGGCGTGCCGTCGGTGCTTCCGTCGTCGACCGCCACCACCTCGAGATTCGGGTACTTCGACGCCATCAGCCATTCGATCGTCTCGGCGGCGTGCGCCTCCTCGTTGTGGCACGGAACGATCACCGCCACGGTCGGATACTCGTCGAGTTCGGGAGGATCGGATGGCTTGCCGAGCCTGCGCTCGTAGTGGAACCAGTAGAACAGCGCGCCTGCCATCCACAGGTACGCCATGAAGAGCGGGTAGTAGAAGACGAACGCCATCAGGGCGTCGGCGAAAGCGGGGAGGTTCGGGTTGCTCATGGTCGGTCAGGGCTCCGGGAGCGACCGGACCGAGAAGGCCGGCGTCAGCCGGCGCAGCGCAGGCAGGTCGGCATGCAGGTCGTCCGGGTAGTAGCCGATGTTGCGGGCACCCGAGAGCTCGAGCTGCCGGATCCAGGCAGCCAGTTCTTCGGCCGGCACCGCGGCACCGGAGCGCCAGTCACGGGTCTGCAGTTCGAACACGGTTCGCGACGAGCCTTGCGGCTGGCTCGCCACCGCTCGCACCAGCGACGCCAGCATCGCGGTCGGCGCAGCCGCGTTCTCCAGGTACGGCATTGCCATCAGCGCCGTGTAGTCGTAGGCCTGCAGGAAGGCGGGAAGCGACTGCGCGAACCACTGCTGCGCGGCGGGATCGAGTACCGGCGCGGCATACAGGTTGCGGGCCGTCTTGAGCGGGGCGGTGAACTGCGAGGTGGCTGCGGCGAGCTCGCGCGTGAAGTCGATCAGCCAGGCGGTCTTTCGCGACGACCACTCGGCGGCCAGCCGAGGGTCGGCCCGGATCGCGTCGATCGATCCTGGCAGCCCCCATCGATCGCGGTAGACGGCGATCGCGTCGGCGCTGGCGTCCTCGTGGTCGCCCAGCAGGGCGTCGTCGTGAAACAGCAGGCCGCTGAAGTGCGCGTGCCTGCCGAGGTCGGTGTAGATCGCGGCGATCGCGGCGCGGGCGCGCGCGGAGAACGGCGACAGCCGGCGGTAGGTCGAACCGGCCCGATCGCCGACGGCGCGCACGACGTCGCCGCGCGCGGGGTGGCCTTCGGGCAGGCTGAACGCGAGCACCGGCAGCCATGCGTAGACGCGCACGTCGACGCGCGTCTCGAGCTGCCACGCGACACGGTTGAACAGGTCGGCACGCATCGGCAGCTGGCTGCTCGGGAAATACAGCGCGTCCGCCTCACCGTTGCCATCCGGATCGGAATAGGCCTGGAGGTAGACGGTCGTCGGGCGGATCGCCTGGATGCGATCGAGCAGCGCCGAGAGGTTGCGCTCCTGCTCGTCGGCGTCCGCGCTGTAGACGTAGTCGAGGTCGACGTGGACGACGCGCTGCGGGTTCTCGGGCCAGACGCGCTCGACCTCGTCGACGAAGGCGCCGAGGTCGGGGTTGAACTCGACGATGACGCGGCGGATCCGGTCGA
>DAORSF010000302.1:0-3682 GCA_035443405.1 Burkholderiaceae bacterium
AACCCGAACGCCGGCAGGCTCCGGCTGATCGGCATCTCGGGCAGCCTGCGCCGCGGGTCGTACAACGCTGCGCTGCTCGGCGCGGCCGCGCAGATGCTGCCGCGCGAGGTCGACATGACGATCGGGTCGATCCGCGGCATTCCGCTCTACGATGCGGACGTCGAAGCCGATCCGGGGGCGCCGGAGGCGGTCACCGGATTGCGCGACGCGATCGCTCAGGCCGACGGGTTGCTGCTCGTGACACCGGAGTACAACAACTCGATTCCCGGCGTGTTCAAGAACGCGATCGACTGGCTTTCCAGCCCGCCGAAGGAAGCCGATCGCGCGTTCCTCGGAAAGCCGGTGGCGATCATCGGCGCGTCATCCGGCGGATTCGGCACGATCCTGGCGCAGACCGCGTGGCTACCGGTGCTGCGCGCACTCGGCGCCGAGCACTGGCCGGGCGGCCGCCTGATGGTTTCGCGCGCCGGCGACGCGTTCGACGCCTCCGGCGCCCTGATCGACCAGGCGGTCGCCGAACAGCTGAGGGCGTTCCTGCGGGGCTTCGCGCGGTTCGTCCGTGCATCGAAGGCCGCGCCGCGGCCGGGCTGAACCGCCCGGGTGGGGGGCCGCCCGGCGCGGGCCGGACCCGGCCTCAGCTTTCGTACTCGATCGTCTCGCCGAGCGCGTTGTCGACCACCAGCGGCGTTTCGAAGTACTGCAGCGTCGGTACGCTGCCGTAGGTGTCCATGACCCGCTGCCTCCACGCCGCGCCGTGCGCGGCCTCGGCCGCAGCGCGCGACTTCCACAGATACAGCGCGCCGGTACGCGAGTTCGCTGCGTCGTACAGGAAGGTCTTGCGCACCAGGTCCGGATTGCGGCGCCAGCCGGGCGCGACTTCGCGCATTCCCCGAACCACTTCGTCGCGGCTCAGGCCGCGCGGCAAGTCGAACATCACCAGTTCGCTGATCATCGTGTTGGCTCCTCGTCGGCGTTCGCCATCGTGCCACAGGGCGAAGGCGACAGGGTCTCGAGGAACGCGACCAGGTCGTCGATCTCGCTCGGCGACAGTTCGAGCGGCCGCAACAGGCTCTCGCCGTCGGCGTGCAGACGGTCGAGGTCGAGCGCCGAGTAGTGGCGGACCACGTCGCGCAGCGTCGGCAGGCTGCCGTCGTGCATGTAGGGCGCCGTGGCGCACAGGCCGCGCAGCGTCGGCGTGCGCCATTCGCCCCAGTTCCGATGCTGGAGAACCACGGTGCGGGTCTGCATCGCGCGTGCGCGCCCGGGCGCGGCGCCGCGCTCGTCGTTGAACGGCCCGAGCAGGTTGTACCGATCCCGCTGCACGCGCCGGATGCCGGCGTGACGGCCAGGGTCGACGCGGCCCGGCGCGACGACGAACGGCCGGCCGATGTCGTGGAACTCGCTGTTGCTGAAAGCCGGGCCGACGTGGCAGGTGCCGCAATTTCCGCGTCCGGCGAACAGCTTGAGGCCGCGGCGCGCCGCGGCCGGGTAGCGCGCGGCCTGCGCGGCGTCGCCGCGCGCGATCGCATCGCGAAACGCGTCGAAGGCGGTGCGCGGCGACCGCAGCGTCTCGAGCCAGGCTGCGATCGACTTTGCGGCGGCGACTGCGAGCGACTCGTCGTCGAGCCGCAGTCCGAACAGCGGCTCGATCACGCGCATCGCCGACGGATCGCGCCGCAGCCGCTCGGCGATGCTCGCCGGGTCGGAGCCCATTTCGACCGGCGAGAGCAACGGTCGCAGGGTCGCCGCCCACAGCGTGTCCGCACCGCCGTCCCAGCCGAACCACCGCCAGTCACCCGCGTCGAGGAGTCCCTGCGTGTTGCGGTCGTGCGCGGCGAGCCCGATCGCGCGAGCCTTGCCGTCGGTGAAGCGGCGCGCGGGGTCGTGACAGCTCGCGCAGCTGATCGAGCCGGCGGCGGACATCGCGGGATCGGAGAAGAGGCGCTGCCCGAGCGCGATCGCCCCGGCGTCTCCCGATGCGCGATTGCTGGGGTCGCGGACCGGCGGCGGCGGCCACGGGCCGTGCGAGACGATGCGGGCGATCTCGTCGGCGTCGAAGTCGTCGGTCGCCAGCGCGGCGGTCGACGGCGGTGCGGTCGCCAGCGCGACTGCGATCGCGAGCGCGCCAGTGGCGCGCCGCGAGGCTCCCGGCGATGCCCGCATCGTCCCCGCGTTTCCCGTGCGTCAATGCACGTCGAACTCGGCCGCGAGCCGTTCGCTGCGGCCGGCCATGCGCACGTCGAAGCTCAACTGCCACCGGCCGGGCATGTGGAACAGCATGCCGTCGGCGATCCAGCCGCCGACACCGTCGGCGCGCAAGACCGGCGCATAGTTCATCCCGTGCCGGTGCTCGGGCATCGTGGCGTCGATCGCCAGTCCTTCGATCGCCGCGGCGCCGGCGCGCGGGCACAGCGCGGCCACGACCGAAAAGCGCTCGCCGACACGTATCGGCTGGGGCTGCGTCCGGTAGATCAGGACCACCTGTTGCGCCTCGAGCCGCGTCGCCCCGGGGGCCTGCGCCGCCTGCACGCAGCGCGCCGCCTCGGCCTCGGAAAGCAGGCGCTCGCGACTCGCCTGCCAGACCGGCGCGATCAGCGCGTCGGCGTTGCGCCACGCGATCTTCTCCGCGAGCGAAGCCGGCAGGCCGCTCAGCCAGCCGCGCGTCCAGGACGCGTGCTCGGGGATGTAGTACAGGCGCTCCGGCGTGAAGGTATCGGTGCCGACCATGAAGCGGTCCGGGAACTCGTCGAATGCCGCGCGCCAGGCCGGATCGAGCTGTCCGCCGGGCGCGTGGTCGGTGCGGAACGCGAGATCGGCCCACAGGCGCGGATGTCTGCGCAGCATCTCGCGAACCCGCTCGGGCCGGTCGAAGCCGGCGTGCGCCCACAACACGCGCGCGTCGGGATCCTGCGCGAACAGTCGCTCGACCGCGTCGGCGTCCGAGTGCGCGTGCAGGATCAGCCGGTGCTGCTTCGCCAGCTGCACCAGCCGCCGGGGCACCGGCAGGTCGGCGTCGGCGCCGTAGAGGTGGAACTCGCCGATCGCGGCGTAGCGATGTCGGCGCAGGCGTTCCTCCAGATGCGCGACGATCGTCGGGTCGCGCACCCAGGTCGAGATCTCGCCGCGCCGGCGATATGGCCGAAGGCTCGGCACGACCAGGTCGGGGGCCGCCGTGAACAGGCGCTGCGTGCCCTCGTCGTCGGAACTCGACACCAGTGCCCTTCGCAGGCCCGCCTTGCGCATCAGTGCGATCACTTCGGCGGTCGGCGCGACCTCCCACGCGTCGTGGCTGTAGTGCACGTGGGCGTCGAAGACAGGCAATGCTCCGCCCGCATCCTGCGCGCCGGCCGGCTCCATGGCGAGGCTCGTCGCGAGCGCTCCCCACAACGAAGCACAGGCAAGTCCGCGCGTGCGGCGCGAACGGGCAACCCGGATCGCCATCGTCAACCTCCTTGCGCTGCGGTGTGCGCGTTCCACGATAGCGGAATTCCGGGCGCCGCGGCGCTCGCCATCGCGGCGTGCAGGGACGCGCGGGGACGACGCTCGCGTGGAGCCTGCGCGGCTATCATGGGGCCCCGGCGCCGCGGGCGCCCGATCGCGGAGTCTCGATGCCGAGGTTCGCCGCCAACCTTTCGCTGATGTACGCCGAGCAGCCGTTCATGCAGCGCTTCGAGGCCGCTGC
>DAORSF010000303.1:0-3679 GCA_035443405.1 Burkholderiaceae bacterium
GAAGCAGGTCGTCAAGTACCTCGAGGGGCTGCGCAAACGGCTGCCCCTGCCGCTGCGCGTGAAGCTCTGGGACGGCTCGGAGGTCGCGCTGGACGACAAGCCTCGAGTCGAATTGCGGCTGAACGACGCCGCATCGGCGCGCCATTTCCTCAAGCCGTCGATGGCGGCGCTGGGCGAGGCGTTCGTCGAGGGGCACATCGACGTCGACGGCGACATCCGGGAAATCGTGTCGATCGCCGAGCACCTGGCCCGCGACGGCGACGACCAGCAGGCACGCGGCCGTCTGCCGTCGTGGCTCGCGCGCCATACCCGCAAGAGCGATCGCAAGGCGATCGAGTACCACTACGACGTCTCCAACGAGTTCTACTCGCTGTGGCTCGACCCGCGCATGGTCTACTCGTGCGCCTATTTCCGCACCGGCGAAGAGGACCTGGAAACGGCGCAGGTCCAGAAGCTCGACCACGTCTGCCGCAAGCTGATGCTGGCGCCCGGTCAGACGCTGCTCGACATCGGCTGCGGATGGGGCGCCATGGCAATCCACGCGGCGAGCCGGTACGGCGTCAAGGCCGTCGGCGTCACGCTGTCGACGAACCAGTTCGAACTCGCGCGCGAACGAGTCCGCGCAGCCGGCCTGGAAGACCGCGTCGAGATCCGTCTTCAGGACTACCGCGACGTGCCCGGCGACGGCAGCTTCGACCGCATCTCCTCGATCGGCATGTTCGAGCACGTCGGCCTGAAGAACCTGCGCGGCTATTTCGACACGGTCCACCGGCTGCTCAAGCCGGGCGGGATCGCGATGAACCACGGCATCACGTCGAGCGACGCCGACAGCCGTTCGGTCGGGCTCGGCGCGGGCGACTTCATCGACATGTACGTGTTTCCCGACGGCGAACTGCCACACGTTTCACTGGCGATTCGCGAGCTGTCGGCCGCCGGACTCGAGCTCACCGATGCAGAGTCGCTCAGGCGCCACTACGCCAGGACGCTGTGGCACTGGTCCGACCGGTTCGAACGCAACATCGCGCGGTCGACGGCACTGGCAGGCGAGAAGCGCGCCCGAATCTGGCGTGTCTATCTCGCCGGTTGCGCGCACGCGTTCGCGCACGGCTGGATCAACATCTACCAGTTGCTGGCGGTCAAGCCGCAACCCGGTGCGAGCGGCGCCGAGAGCCCCCTGCCGCTGTCGCGCGAGTACATGTACCGCGAGCCTTGAGCAAACCGGCTGCACCCGGCCGCATCGCGTTCAGGACTTGCGGTTCGGTTCGAAATTCGTCGGGACGACCGCCGCCGGCGCGTGCGCGGCTCTCGCGTGCCGCCACGCCGGACCGATCAGGCGCATGCCGCGCACCCGCTTGACCGCCGAGACGAAGTACAGCGCACCGCAGATCGGCCACCAGCGGTCGCCCGCCGCTTCCATGAACTGCGTGCGATCCAGCCATTTCTGCGTGCGGCACGGCGGCCGGTAGCAGCCGTAGCGTCCCCCGTCGAGCTCGAAGCTGAGCAGCTTCAACCAGTCGCGAAGCCGCGGAAGGCCGATGAAGTGCCCCTGACGCGGCAGGAAGGGCCGACGCGACACCGGGCGCGTCAACCACTGCCGCCCGCCCCACAGGCTGACAGGGTTGAAACCCGAAACGATCACGCGCCCTTCCGGGCGCAGGACGCGGTCGACCTCGCGCAGGACCTGGTGCGGATCGGTCGCGAACTCCAGCACGTGCGGCAGCACGACCAGGTCGACCGACTGCGACGCGATCGGCAACTCCTCGAAATGCTCGACCAGCAAGTCCGGTCCGCCCTGCGCCGGCTGCTCGCGCGGTTCGAAGGCGCGAATGCGGTGCGGCATCCGGTTGTCGCGCAGCGTATCGAGCTCGGGCAACCCGCATTGCAGCGCATGGAATCCGAACACGTCGGCGACCGCCAGGTCGAACTGCGCCTGCTGCCAGGCAAGCGCGTAGCGACCCGGCGGCGACGCCAGCCATTCGCGCCACTCCTCGCGGCCATCTGCCCCAGGGCCCGTGCTCCGTATAATCCCGGCTTCACCCATCTTCATGCCATGCAGCCCCCGCAATCCTGGCGATTCGCGCCCGAACCGCATCCGTTCGTCGAGGCGATCGACGCATTCGACGACAACTACATCTGGCTGCTGCGCGCGCCGCAGGGCCGGCACGCGCTGGTGGTCGATCCGGGCGACCCGGCGCCCGTCGAGCGGGCGCTCGCCGAGCGTGGCCTCGCCCTGACCGCCATTCTACTGACACACCACCATCCGGATCATGTCGGGGGCGTTCGCGAGCTGGTCGATCGTTGGCGCCCGGTCGTCTACGGCCCGCGCGCCGAAGCGATCGAAGGCATCGACCGGCGGCTCGCCGGCGGCGACCGCTTCGTCGCCGAGGGCACCGGCACCGCGTTGCGGGTCCTGGACGTTCCGGGCCACACGCGCGGTCACATCGCGTACGTCGCCGAACCGTTCGGCGACGACCCGCGGCCTCTGCTCTTTTGCGGCGACACGCTGTTCGCGGCCGGTTGCGGCCGGCTGTTCGAGGGCACGCCGGCGCAGATGCTCGATTCGCTCGCGCAGCTGGCCGCGCTGGACCCCACCACGCTGGTGTTCTGCGCGCACGAGTACACGCTGTCGAACCTGCGCTTCGCGGCAGCGTCCGATCCCGGCAGCGAGGCCGTCCTCGCCCGGCTCGACGAGGCACGCCGCATGCGCGACGCCGGCCTGCGCACGGTGCCGTCGTCGATCGCCGTCGAGCGCGGGACCAACCCGTTCCTGCGCAGCGACACGCCAGGCGTCCGGGCCGCGCTCGCCGGCCGTCTGGGCCACCCGCCCGTTTCGCGGCTGGAGGGTTTCGCCGCGTTGCGCGCGTGGAAAGATGGCTTCCGTGCGGCGTGATCGACGCCCTTGACCGCCCTGGCGTCCTTCCGTAGCATCGCCCGGCTCGTCACGCCGAATCAGAGAGTTGGGGGACGTCCTTGGTGCATGTTCTTCGCTTCGCGCGCATCCCCTCCCGCTCGCCCGTGAGCGCTGCAGGACGCGCCGCGGCGCTGCTGGCGGGCCTGCTGGTCGTCGCCGGCTGCTCGACGGTCGCACCATCGGGCTCGCCCGCCCCGATCGTCACGACGATGCAGGCGCAGCCGCCGGCCGCGCCCGCTCCCGCAGCCATTGCAGCCGCCGCGGCACCGACGCCGGCCTCCGTGGCGCCGACCGCCGACGCGAAAGCGGCTGAATCGGCGGATCCGCTCGCTTCGTTGCCGGCCCCGACCGGCCGGCCGCCGGCGCCGCCCGAAGCGATTCCCGACCTGTGGGCGCGAATCCGCGCGGGCTTCGCGATGCCGCCGCTCAACAGCCGTCTGGTGGCGGACAAGGAGCGCTTCTACCTGCAGCGTCCCGACTATCTGCAACGGATGTTCTCGCGCGGCAGCCGCTACCTGTTCCACATCGTCGAAGAGCTCGAGAAGCGCGGGATGCCGACCGAACTCGCGCTGCTGCCCTTCGTCGAGAGCGCGATGAATCCGGTGGCGCTGTCGCACGCGCAAGCCGCAGGCCTGTGGCAATTCATTCCGTCGACGGGGCGCGCCTACAACCTTCGCCAGGACTGGTGGGTCGACAACCGCCGCGACGTCGTGAAGTCGACCGAGGCGGCGCTGGACTACCTGCAGAAGATCTACGCGATGCACGGCA
>DAORSF010000304.1:0-3670 GCA_035443405.1 Burkholderiaceae bacterium
ATCCGGATCAGGCCGTCCTTGCGGAACATCTCCTTGATGCCGCGAACCGCCTGCCGGATCCGCTGCTCGTTCTCGATCAGCGCGAAGCGCACGTGGTCGTCTCCGTGCTCGCCGAAGCCGATGCCCGGCGACACCGCCACCTTCGCTTCGACCAGCAGCCGCTTCGCGAACTCGAGCGAGCCCAGCGCGCGGTACGGCTCGGGAATCTGCGCCCAGATGTACATCGACGCGCGCGGCACCTCGACGTCCCAGCCGGCCTCCTGCAGGCCCTTGGCCAGCACGTTGCGCCGCAACTGGTACTTCTGGCGCGCTTCCTCGACGCAGTCCTGCGGTCCGTCGAGCGCCGCGATCGCCGCGACCTGGATCGGCGTGAAGGTGCCGTAGTCGTGATAGCTCTTCATGCGCGCGAGCGCGGCGACCAGTTCGGCATTGCCCACCATGAAGCCGATGCGCCAGCCGGCCATGTTGTAGCTCTTGCTCATCGTGAAGAACTCGACCGCCACCTCGCGCGCGCCGGGCACTTCCATGATCGACGGCGCGCGGTAATCGTCGAAGACGATGTCGGCGTAGGCGAGGTCGTGCACGACGATGATGTCGTGCTCGCGCGCGAGCTCGACCACGCGCTCGAAGAACGGCAGGTCGACGCACTTGGCCGTCGGGTTGCTCGGGAAGCCGACGATCAGCATCTTCGGCTTCGGCGTGGTCTCGCGCACCGCGCGCTCGATCTCCTCGAGGAAGTCGACGCCCGGCGTCATGCGCACCGAGCGCGTCTCGGCGCCGGCGATGACCGCGCCGTAGATGTGGATCGGATAGCTCGGGTTCGGCACCAGCACGACGTCGCCGCGATCGAGCGTGGCGAGCATCAGGTGCGCGATGCCTTCCTTGGAGCCGATCGTCACGATCGCCTCGGTCTCGGGGTCGATGTCGACGTCGTAGCGCCGCTTGTACCAGTCGGCGATCGCCTTGCGCAGGCGCGGGATGCCCTTGGAGACCGAGTAGCCGTGCGTGTGCGGCCGCTGCGATGCTTCGACCAGCTTGTCGATGATGTGCTGCGGCGCCGGACCGTCGGGGTTGCCCATGCTCATGTCGATGATGTCCTCGCCGCGGCGGCGCTCGGCCATCTTCAACTCCGCCGTGATGTTGAACACGTATGGCGGCAGGCGCTTGATGCGCGAGAACTCGCGGGGGGAACTCATGGGTGGACTCCGTTCAGACCATTAATGTAACATTTTCAGTGGCTTAGCGCCCCTCGCCGCGATGCCGAAAACGGAGTCACCATGAAGCTTCATGCCGACGCCCGGACTGCGTTGAACACCTTCACCGGCTACGGTCCAGGCTTCGTCGAAATCAATCGCGTGCGCTTCGACCACGCGGTGCTGGTCGCCCCCGAAGGGCCGATCGCGGCCTGGGAGGTCGACGGATTCGACGCCCTGGCGCCGGCGCATTTCGAGCGCCTGCTGGCACTCGCGCCCGACGTGGTCCTGCTCGGCACGGGCGAGCGCCAACGCTTTCCGCATCCGCGGCTCGCCTCGGTGCTCGTGCAGGCGCGCATCGGCGTCGACGTCATGGACACGCGGGCAGCGTGCCGCACGTACAACATCCTGATGGCCGAGGGGCGACGCGTGCTGGCCGCGTTGCTGATGCACTGAGCGCGGTCTGTGATATGTTGCAGGCAGCGTTACCGATTTGCCTGCAGAGGGTTCGTTGAGCGTCACGGTCGGCAGGAAGGTTCCCGATTTCAGCGCCGCTTCCACCGGCGGCGACATCAGACTGTCGAAGCTGAAGGGGCGCAAGGTCGTCCTGTTCTTCTACCCGAAGGACAACACTCCCGGTTGCACCAACGAGGCCGGTGACTTCCGTGACCATCACGCGGCATTGGTCCAGGCCGGCGCCGTCGTGCTCGGCGTCTCGCGCGACAGCCTCAAGTCCCACGACGGATTCAAGTCGAAGCTCGGTTTTCCCTACGAGCTGATCTCCGATCCCGACGAAGCGCTGTGCGAGCGCTTCGGCGTCATGAAGCTGAAGAACATGTACGGCCGCCAGGTACGCGGCATCGAGCGCTCCACGTTCGTCATCGACAGCACCGGCACGCTCGCGCACGAGTGGCGCGGGGTCAAGGTGCCGGGCCATGTCGCCGAAGTCCTGGAGGTCGTGCGATCGATCTCCTGATCCTCCCCTCCTGATCGATCCAACCATGCCGCTTCCGAAGCCGCCGGGCAAGCCCGCTACCCTTCTCGACATCTCGACCGCGGTCGAGGCCCGCGCGGCGCGCCCCGGCAGCCAGCGACAACCGAAAGCGGCGACGCCCGCATCGCACGAGGTCGTGTCGATGCGGCCTGCGCGCGCTGCGCCGGCGCATCCGGCGACGGTCGCGCCGATCGCTCCAATGGAGCCCCCAGCCGAGCCCACAGCAAGCGGCGCTCAAGCGCCGGTCCGGACTCCGACCGCCCGGGGCGCAGCGACCGCGCGCCGCGAGCCTCGCCGGCAGGCGGCGCCGATCCCGAAGCTGTTCGTCCTCGACACCAACGTGCTGATGCACGACCCGAGCAGCCTGTTCCGCTTCGCCGAGCACGACGTGTTCCTGCCGATGATGACGCTCGAGGAGCTCGACAACCACAAGAAGGGCATGTCCGAAGTGTCGCGGAACGCCCGTCAGGTGAGCCGCTCGCTCGACGCGCTGATCGCCGCCGGCGGCGAACTCGAGCAGGGCATCGCGCTGTCGGCGCTCGGCAACCGCGACGCGCAGGGCCGGCTGTTCTTCCAGACCCAGGCGGTCGCGCCGATGCTGCCGTCGAGCCTGCCGATGGGCAAGGCGGACAACCAGATCCTCGGCGTCGTGCGCGCGATGCAGGACCAGCTGCCCGACCGGCAGGTGGTGCTGGTGTCCAAGGACATCAACATGCGGATCAAGGCCCACACGATGGGCCTGCCCGCCGAGGACTACTTCAACGACCAGGTCCTCGAGGACACCGACCTGCTCTACACCGGCGTGCTGCAGTTGCCCGCCGACTTCTGGGAGAAGCACGGCAAGGGCGTCGAATCCTGGCAGCAGGGCGGGCAGACCTTCTACCGGATCAGCGGCCCGCTGGTCTCGTCACTGCTGCTGAACCAGTTCGTCTACTTCGAAGGCGACATGCCGCTGGTTGCGCAGGTGCGCGAGATCACCGGCCGCACCGCGGTGCTGCAGACGCTGCGCGACTACGGTCACCACAAGAACGCGGTCTGGGGCATCACCGCGCGCAACCGCGAGCAGAACTTCGCGATGAACCTGCTGATGAATCCGGAGGTCGACTTCATCACGCTGCTCGGGCAGGCGGGCACCGGCAAGACGCTGATCGCGCTGGCAGCCGGACTGGTGCAGGTGCTCGAGACCAAGCGCTACACCGAGATCATCATGACGCGCGCGACGGTGCCGGTCGGCGAGGACATCGGCTACCTGCCGGGCACCGAGGAAGAGAAGATGCAGCCGTGGATGGGTGCGCTCGAGGACAACCTCGAGGTGCTCAACCAGAGCGACCCTGCCGCCGGCGAATGGGGCCGCGCGACCGCGAACGACCTGATCCGCAGCCGCGTCAAGGTCAAGGCGCTGTCGTTCATGCGCGGACGCACGTTCAGCAACAAGTTCCTGATCATCGACGAGGCGCAGAACCTGACGCCGAAGCAGATGAAG
>DAORSF010000305.1:0-3668 GCA_035443405.1 Burkholderiaceae bacterium
CGTCGGGCTGGCCCTGATGGTGGCGGCCGACCTGTTCCCGGTCGGCATCGCGCAGTTGCTCGACGTGCTGGAGAACGGCTTCTGGCATGCGCGCTCGCAGGCCTTCGTGCAGGGCGGGCTTTTCCAGGCGCTGACCTGGGCGCGGATCTTCGGCGGCGCGCTGTTCGTGCTGGGCGGGGTGCTGCCGCTGGCCTGGTTCGTGGTGACGCGCGCCGCTGCACTGAAGGCGCCGAGGCCGGATCCGATCGAGACGCCGGCAGCGGCGCCAGGACCGACCGGCGTGCGGCACGCCTGACGCGTGTTCACTCCACGATACGTCGCGGCTAGGCGCCGCAGGTCTGCAACGCGGCCTCCAGCGCGTCGACGATGATGTCGATTTCGGGCCGCTGGATGACCAGCGGCGGCGACAGGATGATGTTGCCGCCGGACACGCGAACCATCGCGCCGTTGCGGAAAGCCTGTTCGGCGACCGCAGCGGGCAGCCTCGCCTTGCGGTCGAGCGGCGTGCGGCGCGCCTTGTCGGCAACCAGTTCGACGCAGGCCATCAGGCCGATGCCGCGCACGTTGCCGACGGCGCGGAACCTGGACTCGAAGGGCGCCAGCCGCGACATCAGGTACTCGCCCTGCACCCGCGCGTTCTCCGGCACGTTCTCGCGCTCGACGATGTCGAGCGCCGCGAGTGCCGAGGCGCACGCGACCGGGTGGCCGCTGTACGTGTAGCCGTGCATGATCGCGCCGCCGCCGGTCTCGTCGTCGAGGAACGCGGCGGCGACCCGATCGCCCACCGCAGTCGCACCCAGCGGCACGTAGCCCGAGTTGATGCCCTTCGCCAGGCACACGATGTCGGGCCGCACGCCCCACAGACGCGTGCCGAACATCGCGCCGGTGCGCCCGAAGCCGGTCACCACTTCGTCGGCGATCAGCAGTACGCCGTGCGCATCGCAGACCTCGCGCACCAGCGGCCAGAAGTTGGGCGGCGGCACGATCACCCCGCCTGCGCCCTGCACCGGCTCGGCGATGAACGCCGCAACCGTGTCCGGACCCTGGAAGCGGATCTCCCGGTCGAGCAGCTCTGCGCAGATCTCGCCGAGCCGCAGCGGATCGTCCGTATACGGGTTGCGGTAGGTCCACGGCGTGTCGACGTGGAAGCAGCCGGGAAGCAGCGGCTCGTAGGGCCGGCGAAACGACGTGTTGCCGTTGACGGACATGCCGCCGAAATGCACGCCGTGGTACCCCTGCTTGAGCGCGATGAACTTGTGCCGGTCGGCCTGCCCCGCGAGCTTCCAGTACTGGCGCGCGATCTTCAGCGCCGTCTCGACGGCGTCGGAGCCGCCGCTGCCGAACGCGACGCGGGCCATCTTCTCCGCCTTCATCATGTCGACCAGGCGCGCCGAGAGCTCGATCGCGCGCGGGTGCGTCGTGCCGCGGAAGCACGAATAGAAGGCGAGTTCGTCGAGCTGCTCGGTGATGGCGCGCTTGATCTCCGGGCGCCCGTAGCCGAGGTTGATGTTCCACAGCCCGCCGACGCCGTCGACGACCCGGTGACCGTCGACGTCGGTGACCCAGACGCCGTCGCCCTTCGCGACGATGATCGGTGGTTGCTCCTGCATCTGGCGCGGGTGCGCCATCGGATGCAGCATGTATCGCGCGTTCTGCCCGCGCAGCGTCTCCGCGTCGCTCATACGGGTCTCCCGGTAACCTCATCCTCGATGCCGAGCGTCTCCCGCACGCGCGCGAAGCTTCCGTCCGGGTCGGCCACGTCGAAGAACATCGCGGCCATTCCGGCGGCGCGTGCACCGTCGACGTTGCGTTGCTGGTCGTCGACGAACAGCGCGCGCCCGGCGTGCACCCCGAGCGCATCGAGCGCCGCGCGATACGCGCGCGGATCCGGCTTCAGCACGCCGGTGTGCGTCGCATCGACGAGCACGTCGACCTCGCGAAGCAGGTCGAGCCGGTCCATGAAGGGGCGGCCCCAGAACAGCTCGAGCTCGTTGGACACGATCCCGACGAGCAGGCCCGCGGCACGGGCCGCCGCGACGGTGCGGCGCGCCGAGTCGCGCACTGCGTGATCCGGATCCGAACCCCGGATCGCCTTGAAGTAGTCCAGCGGGGTCCAGTCTTCGTGGCCGAGCATCCGTCCGACTTCGGCGGCGCGCATCGCCCAGTAGTCACGTTCGCTGATCTTCCCCTGCAGCATGCTCTGCCAGAGCGGATCCGTCGTCGGATCGACCGGGCCGGACCAGTCGAGCGAACCGCCGGGAAGTCCCAGCAGCGTCTCGATCTCGCGCTGTCGCTCGAACGCCGAGATGGTGATCACGCTGCCGAAATCGAGCAGCAGCGCGTCGAACAGGCGCTGGCCGGCGCGCCGGGTCGGGGCATCGGCGGCATCGGCGGCATCAGGGACCCCATGGGCATTCATGGCAACCTCGCTCCATAGCGCAGCGCGTATCGAACCGGGTCCCAGCGCGGCGGGTCGGTGAAACCTTGTCCGGCGGCAGTGACCGGTCGCGCCTGAACCAGGACGATCGTGTCGCCTTCGCGGCGGCCGCGCTGCAGCACCCACTCGACGTCGACCGGATGGCCGTAGTGCGCTTCGACCGCGACGGTGCTGCGCGCGATGGCCGCCAACTCGTCGTCGTCGAGCACGCGTGCACGCGCAAACGCCGCAGGCATCGGACGCTCGACGACCGCGCCGCCCCGATAGTCCATCACCGACACCACGGTCTTTTCGGCAATCCGGTACTCGAGCAGGTCCAATCCATCCTTGTCGAGCTCGGCGTGGTCCGGAACGACGACTCCGCCGACCACTGCTTCGCCGTAGCCCCACGAACCCTCGACAACGACGCGGTCGCGACGGCCGGTGAGCGGGTGCACCGAGAACGCCACGCCGGCCGCGCGCGCCCGGACCAGTTCGAGCACGCCCACCGCCATCGGCATGCCGTCGTGACCGAGACCCGACCGCACCCGGTAGCCGATCGCGCGCGCCGAGAACAGGCTCGACCATGCCAGCCGGATGCAATCGTTCACCGCGTCGACCCCCGACACGCCGAGATAGGTCTCGTACTGGCCGGCAAAGCTGTGGTCGGCCGCATCCTCGCCGACCGCCGAACTGCGCACCGCGACCGGCTTGTCGACCTCGCGGACCTCGAAGCACAGCGCGTCGTAGGCCTGCTCGAATCGCGCACGCATCGCGGCGGGCAGCGGCTGCGACGCAAAGCGCGCGCGAATCCGCGAAGCCACGGCGTCGAACGCCTCGGGATCGGCATCGTCGTCGATGCCGGCGAGCTCGGCCGCGATTGCGCGCTCGAGGCCGGTCTCGCGCACGAAGTCCCGGTAGGCCTCGACCGTGACGGCGTACCCGGTGGGCACCTGGAAACCGGCGCGCCCGAGATCGGCCAGTCGCGCCAGCTTCGGTCCGACGCGCGCCACGTCCTGCGCGCACGGTCCGGCCAGCGCGACGATCCACGGATCGGCATCGGCCACGGTCATCGTTCAGGCGCCCTTGAGCACGGTGACGGTGCCGTTGCTGCCGTCGACGTCGACCAGGTCGCCGTCCGAGATCACGCGGGTGGCGACCGCGGTACCGACCACGCACGGCACCCGGTACTCGCGACTGATGATCGACGCGTGAGCGAGCGTTCCGCCCTGGTCGCAGACGCAGGCCGCGA
>DAORSF010000306.1:0-3659 GCA_035443405.1 Burkholderiaceae bacterium
CCGCGTCCTCGCGGTAGTACATCACCTGGTCCTTGTCGACCGGCGTGTACTTCTGGCCTTCCGGCGCGTAGATGCCGAGCTGGCGGAACATCCCCTCGAGGCCGAAGGTGCGCGCCTCGTCGGGGACGATCGGCACGACGCGCGGGCCGAGCGTCTTGTCGCGCGTGAGCACGGTCAGCACCCGCACGAAGGCCTGCGTGGTCGAGATCTCGCGCCCTTCGGCGGTCGGCTCGAGCACCGGCTGGAACGCGTCGAGCCCGGGCACGGCGAGCGACTCGCTCGCGCGGCGCCGGCGCTGCGGCAGCGAGCCGCCGAGCGCTTGCCGCCGCTCCATCATGTACTTCATTTCCGGCGAGTCCGCCGGCGGCTTGTAGAACGGGATCTCCTCCAGCCGGTCGTCCGGAACCGGGATGTTGAAGCGGTCGCGAAACTCGCGGATCGAACTCGCGTCGAGTTTCTTCAGCTGGTGCGTGGGGTTCTTCGCCTCGCCGGCCCGTCCCATCCCGTAGCCCTTGACCGTCTTGGCGAGGATCACGGTCGGTTGCCCGCGATGGTGGTACGCGGCGTGGAACGCGGCGTAGACCTTGTGCGGATCGTGCCCGCCGCGATTGAGGCGCCAGATGTCCTCGTCGGTCATCCGCGACACCATCTCGAGCAGCTTCGGATGCTTGCCGAAGAAATGCTTGCGCACGAAGGCGCCGTCGTTGGCCTTGTAGGCCTGGTACTCGCCGTCGACGGTCTCCTCCATGACCCGCTGCAGGATGCCGTCCTTGTCGCGCGCGAACAGCGGATCCCAGTACGAGCCCCAGATCAGCTTGATCACGTTCCAGCCCGAGCCGCGGAAGTCGCCTTCGAGCTCCTGGATGATCTTGCCGTTGCCGCGCACCGGGCCGTCCAGGCGCTGCAGGTTGCAGTTGACGACGAAGATCAGGTTGTCGAGCTTCTCGCGCGAGGCCAGGCTGATCGCGCCCAGCGATTCGGGCTCGTCCATCTCGCCGTCGCCGCAGAACACCCACACCTTGCGGTTGCCCGTGTCGGCGATTCCGCGGGCGTGCAGGTACTTCAGGAAGCGCGCCTGGTAGATCGACATCAGCGGTCCGAGTCCCATCGAGACCGTCGGAAACTGCCAGAACTCGGGCATCAGCTTCGGATGCGGATACGAGGACAAGCCCTTGCCGCCGACCTCCTGGCGGAAGTTCGCCAACTGCTCCTCGGTCAGGCGCCCCTCGAGGAACGCCCGCCCGTACAGGCCCGGCGCCGAGTGACCCTGGAAGTAGACCAGGTCGCCGCCGTGTCCCTCGTGCGGCGCGTGCCAGAAGTGGTTCATGCCGGTGCCGATCATCGTCGCCAGCGACGCGAACGACGCGATGTGCCCGCCCAGGTCGCCGCCATCGGGCGGGTTGTGCTTGTTCGCGCGCACCACCATCGCCATCGCGTTCCAGCGGATGAACGACCGGATCCGTTCCTCGTACTCCGCGTTGCCGGGCGAGCGCGCCTCGAGGTGCGCGGGAATCGTGTTGACGTAGGCGGTGTTGGCCGAGAACGGGATGAACGCGCCGGAGCGTCGCGCCTTCTCGATCATCCGCTCCAGCAGGAAGTGCGCGCGCCCGGGCCCCTCCCGGTCGATCACGGTCTCCAGCGCGTCGAGCCACTCGCGCGTTTCGACGACGTCCGGATCCTGAGCGTCGTTGGCAGCCTGCGGCCGCGTCGGAAGGGCTGACATCGGGGTCTCCTGTCGATCTCGTGCCTGGTGGCCTGACGGCCGATTCTAGGAACGCCGAACCCAAAACACAAGGCAAATTTTTGTATTAAGGGATCGGATCTCATGATGTGAGATACGAACAAAGCCGACGAAGTCGACGCACGGGACTTCGCAGGCCCGCAGCCGCCGACACTCGGTACACTGCCTCATCGCGTCATGAAAACCCGCAACGACCCTTCCACGCGCCGTGCCGAAATGCGGGCCATTCGCTGGCTCTCGCTGTCGCACGCCTTCGGCATCGGCCTGTTCGTGTTGCTGATGGGGGCCTTCTTCTGGTACCTGCGCTCGGTCGAGGTCGACCAGCAGAAGCAGGCCCTCTACCGCGACGTCGCCAGCGCGCAGACCGCCTTGCGCCGGGAGTTGCGCGACGACCAGGACGAGGTCGGCCTGGTCGCCGAGGAGTGGTCGACGCGCGCCCGCCGCAGCGCGGCAGCCGCCGACAAGGCGATCGACGACTTCCTCGCCCGCCGGGGATCCGCCGTCTACGTGGCCATCGTCGACGCCGAGGGGCGCGTCTTCCACGCGGTGCACGCGCGCGGCGTCGTGCCGCTGTCGCTGCGCGCGCGCGGCGCGACGATCACCGACGCCGCCGGCCGGGCCGCCCTCGACGAGATCCGTCGGCGCCAGCGCCCGGTGTTCACGCGACCGTTCTCGACCGCCGCCAGCGACGTGCTGGTCGAGCTGCATGCGCCGGTCTACGACGACTCGGGCTTCACCGGCGCGATCGTCGTCGGCTACTCGCTGAACCGCGTGCTCGGCGGCTCGCTGCTGCAGACGATCCGCGACCGATACCAGCTCGCCATCGTCGACCCGGACGGCAATACGCTGGTGAGTTCGTCGCTGTTCGAGATCGACTTCGCCCACTTGAGCTACGAATTGCCGCTCGACCCGCCCGGCCACGGCGTTCGCCTGCGCGCGTTCGCCTACGAGGTTCAGCCGCGCCTGATCGATCGCACGCTGGTTGCGGCAGTCGTCGGCCTGTCGCTGGCGATCCTCGCGAGCCTGGTGATGCTGTGGCGCCACGCGCGCCAGCGCCTGTTCGCCGAGTACGAGCGGGACCGGCTGTTCACGCTTTCTCCCGATCCGCTGTGCGTGTTCGAGACCGACGGCACGCTGGTGCGCGGCAACCCCGCGTTCGAGTCGGTGCTCGGATCGGGCGAGCGCCGCCGCCGCATCGATCGCTGGGTGCACCCGGACGACCGCGACCAGGTCGCCACCGCGCTGGCGCAGATCGCGCAACCGGGCACGTCGTCGGCCAGTTTCGAGGCGCGCTTCCGCGCCCAGGACCCGCTGCGCGGCAATGGCGCAGCGCCGGCCGCATACGCGCCCGACGGCGACGCGCCCGCCGGAGACGCGGCCGCGCCCGCGGTCCGCCTGGCGGCCGCGGAGGCAGGGGCGTCGACACCCTGGCGCTGGCTGCACTGGTCGCTTCGCCGCGACGCCGATGCCGACGCGCCGCGACCGCTGCTCTACGCGGTCGCACGCGACGTGACCGAGCGGCGAAATGCCGAACTCGCCCTCGCCGCCGAGACGGCGTTCCGGCAAGCGATGGAGGACTCGATGCTGACCGGCATGCGCGCCTTCGACATGCAGGGACACATCACCTACGTCAATCGCGCCTTCTGCCGGATGGTCGGATTCGGCGAGCGCGAACTCGTGGGCACGCTGCCTCCCTACCCGTACTGGCCGCAGGGAAGCGACGAGGTGAACCGCGAGAACCTGGCGCGGATCCTGCGGGGCGACACGCCGACCAGCGGCTTCGAGGTCAAGGTGCGGCGCAAGGACGGCTCGCTGTTCGACGCCCGCATGTACGTGTCGCCGCTCATCGACCGGCAGGGCAGCCAGACCGGCTGGATGACCTCGATGACCGACGTCACCGAGCCCAAGCGGATCCGCG
>DAORSF010000307.1:0-3646 GCA_035443405.1 Burkholderiaceae bacterium
CAGCGCGAGGATCTCGCCGCGGGCGTCCACGCGACCGGTCACGCGCCAGCTTCCGACTTCGAGCACCTGCGCGTCGCCGGCCCCAGGGGCCGCGATCAGCCAGCCGCGGCGGGCGCCGTCGCGCCACGCGGCGATCCGGCCGGGCAGCACCGGACCCGTCGTTGCCGGGCGTTCGATCTGGCGCCGCACGTCGAGGTGGACGATACCCAGCGCGCCCGACGCGTCGAGACGCGCGAGCTCGTAGGGCGCGGGCCCGGCGAGCAGCGCGCGCGTCGCGTTGGGCAGTTCGAATCGCCGCGGCGTCAGGCGACCCGGCAACGGCACGGCTTCGTTCGAGCGATAGTCGTGGACCAGCCCCTGCAGCACGGGCGGGGCGTTGCGGTCGTAGGCGATCTCCCAGGCCTCGCGGACGTCGGCGAAGGCGACCGCGAGACGCCTGCGTGCCGGCGTGTCGCGGATCGCACTGACCGCGAACGGCGCGGGCAGCCGGTAGCGCTGCAGTTCGGCGAGCGTGTCCGGGTCGTGTGCCGACAATGCGCCGTCGCCGCGGCCGCCGGCCAGCACGATCGCGTCGGCGCCGGCGGCCGACGCCAGCACGGTGACGTCGAAGGACATCGGGACGCGCGCCTGCTCGCGAAAGCCGGGCAACCCGAAGCGCAGCAATTCGCGCTCGCGGGTCGCCACGTACAGCGCGCTGCCGTCGGGGGCGAGCGCGGCTTCGGCAGTCAGCGCGGCAGGCAGCACGCCCGACGCGACCGGTTCGCCGCTCGCGCAGTCGAGCACCGCGACGCGCTGCGCGCCGGGTGCGCCGATCGCCATCAGCGACCGCTCCGCCGGCGTCGCCGCCGGTGCAGCGTGGGCGGCCGTCGCGCCGAACTGCACGAACATCGTGGCCGCCAGCGTGTGTGCAGCGCGACGCATTCGAGCGCGGCGGGTTCGACCGCTGCCGGCCACAGCGTCGCGACGAAAAAAAAGGCGGCTCGTCGAGCCGCCTTTCGCGCCTGGCCTCACGGCACCGGCGTCACTTGGCCCCGGCGAGGACCCAGTCGACCAGCGCCTTGACGTCGCCGTCCGGCACCGCCGCGTTCGGCGGCATCGGCACCGGGCCCCAGACGCCGGAGCCGCCCTTCTTCACCTTCTCGGCGAGCTTGGCGGCAGCCGCAGCGTCGCCCTTGTACTTGGCTGCGACGTCCTTGTACGCCGGGCCGACCATCTTCTTGTCGACCGAGTGACAGGCCGTGCAGTTGTACTTCTTCGCCATGTCGGCGCTGGCCATCGCCGGCGCCGCCACGCCCGCCGCCGCGGCGGCGAATGCAAGGCGAACCATCAGGGACTTCGTCATCGTTCGATCCTCCCGATCAGTAGACGTCGTGTTGCGTATTGTAGACGTTGAACTTGCCGGTAGGCGTGATCAGCTTGGGGTCTTTGATGACGGCCTTCAGCTTGCGCGTCTTGTCGTCGACGACCACGATGGCCGACTCCTGGTTCTTCGCGCTCCACACCGAGAACCAGACCTCGTCGCCCGCCTTGTTGTATTCGGGCTGCGTGATCCGCTTGGCGCCTTCACCCAGCTTGGCCCACTCGGCGATCGGCAGCACCGCGAACGGCTTGTCCAGGTTCTTGATGTCGAACACCGCGACCGATTGCGCGATCTTGGCGTCCGGGTTCAGCGGCGTGTCGACCCACAGGTTGCTCGACTTCGGGTGCGTCTTGATGAACAGGTTGCCGCCGCCCTGAGCCTTCAGCGAGCGCACCACCTTCCAGGCGTTCTTAGGGTTCTTGGCCGGATCGGTGCCGATTACCGCGATCGACTCGTCGCCGAGGTGACCGGTGGCCCACACCGGACCGTACTTCGGATCCTTGAAGTTCGCGCCGCGGCCCGGGTGCGGGATGCGGCCCACGTCGACCAGTGCGGCCAGCTTGTCCAGCTTGGCATCGACCACCGCGATCTTGTTGGACTCGTTGGCCGCCACCAGGAAGTAGCGCTTGCTGGCGTCCCAGCCGCCGTCGTGCAGGAAGCGCGCAGCGCCGATCTCGGTCGTCTTCAGGTTCTTCAGGTCGGTGTAGTCGACCAGCAGGATCTTGCCGGTTTCCTTCACGTTGACGATGAACTGCGGCTTGTCGTGCGCACCGACGATCGAGGCCACGCGCGGTTCGGGGTGGAACTCCTGCGTGTCGACGGTCATGCCGCGGGTCGCCTGGATCTTCAGCGGCTCGAGCGTGTCGCCCTTCATGATCACGTATTGCGGCGGCCAGTAGCTACCGGCGATCGCGAACTTGTCGGCGTACTTCTTGTCCTTCGACGTCTCGACCGAACGGGCCTCGAGACCGACGCGGATCTCGGCGACGTTGTCCGGCGTCTCCATCCACAGGTCGATCAGGTTGATCTTCGCGTCACGGCCGATCACGTACAGGTAGCGTCCCGACGCGGAGATGCGCGAGATGTGCACCGCGTAGCCGGTCTTGACGATGTTGATGATCTTCTTCGACGCGCCGTCGATCAGCGCCACCTCGCCGGTGTCGCGCAGCGTGACCGAGAAGAGGTTGTCGATGTCCCACTTGTTCATCTTCTTCGTCGGCCGCTTGTCGGGCGCGACGATGACCTTCCAGGTCTTCTTCATGTCCTCCATGCCGAATTCCGGCGGCGTCGGCGGCTGCTGCTGGACGTACCGCGCCATCAGGTCGATCTCGGCGTCGGTCATCTCGCCCGACGTGCCCCAGTTCGGCATGCCGGCGGGCGAGCCGTACTTGATGAAGGTCTTGAGAATCTCGGTGCCGCGGGCCATCGTGATGTCGGGGGTCAGCGGCTTGCCGGTCGCACCCTTGCGCAGCACGCCGTGGCAGCCGGCGCAGCGCTGGAAGTAGATCTGGCGGCCCTGGTCGAATTCCGCCTTCGTCATCGGCGGCGCCTTCGGGTCGATGTTCTGGTGCATCTCCTCTCCGGCCAGCGGCGAGCTGCCGGCCTGGTAGCGCACCTCGGGCTCGGTCACCTTCTTGTCCTGCGCGAGCGCGGCGCTGCCTGCGCCCCCAAAGACGGCTGCGACAATCCACGCCGCCGTCGAAATCCGTGCAATCCTTCTCATCTGCTTCTTCCTCTCGTGTGGACGCAATATCCGCTGAAGTTGCAGGGTCATCTTCGCTGCGTTCGGTCGGGAGGCTCATTGATGCGAGTCAAGTGATGCGATGCAACATCGCCCTGGATTTCAGGCCCGTCTCCTTCGTGCACAGAACATGACAAAGATCAACAACGGACGCCCGTCGCGGGCCGCCATGACGTCCGTTCCGATCCCGGCCGCCTCCCTTGGCTTCGCCGCCGTCATGGCCTGCAGGCGCGCGGCGATTGTCGCAGTGCTGTCCGCCACCTGCGCGCCCGGGCTCGCCGTCGCGCAGGCGCCGCCGACTCAGCCGGCGGTAGCCAAGCAGCCGGCGCTGCCGGGCGAACGGCAGGCCCCGCTCGAATCGGTGGTCGTGACCGCCACCCGATCGCCGGCGACCGCGCTCGGCGTGCCGGCCAGCGTGACCGTCGTCGGCGCCGAGGGCGAGCTGGACCAGCGCACGCCCGCGCGCTTCGGCGACGCGGTGGCCGAGGTGCCGGGCGTCTACGTGCGCGGTGCCGCCATGGGCACGACCTTTCCCGGTTCGGGGC
>DAORSF010000308.1:0-3641 GCA_035443405.1 Burkholderiaceae bacterium
CTGGGTCGACATCTTCGTGCTGCAGCACCTGTTCAACCGGCGCATCCCGCTGCTCAAGTTCTTCCTGAAGCACGAACTGATCTACGTTCCGGTCATGGGCCTCGCGTGGTGGGCGCTGGATTTCCCGTTCATGCGGCGCCACTCGGACCAGTACCTGAGGAAGCATCCCGAAAAGCGGCTGGAGGACCTCGAAACCACGCGACGCGCGTGCGCGAAGTTCGCCAAGCTGCCGACCAGCGTCATGAATTTCGTCGAGGGCACCCGCTTCAAGCCGGAGAAGCACGCGGCGCAGCGTTCGCCGTACCGCCACCTGCTCAAGCCGAAGGCCGGCGCACTGGCGTTGTCGCTCAACGCGCTGGGCGACAAGTTCGACTCGATGGTCGACGTCACCATCGTCTATCCCGACGGTGCGCCGACGTTCTGGCAGTTCCTGCGCGGCGACATGAAGCGGGTGGTCGTGCGCGTCGACCGCCACGCGATCCCGCCCGAGTTCTCCACCGGCGACTACATGGGCGACTCGAAGCTGCGCAAGCGCGTGCAGGCCTGGCTGCACGCGCTCTGGCAGCAGAAGGATCGCCGGATCGACGAGCTGCTGGCGGCGGCCGGGACCGGCGGCGGTGGCGACGCGGCGCGCTGAGGCGCACGCGCCCGTGACGCGGCCGGCCGGGGCTGCGGCGAGCGACCTCCCCGCGCCCGCGGCCCACGCGGCCGACGTTTCGCGGGCGCTCTCGACGCGGATCGCCGGCACGATCCACGATTCCGGCGGATGGATCGGCTTCGATCGCTACATGCAGATGGCGTTGTACGAGCCGGGGCTCGGCTACTACGTTGCGGGAAGCCGCAAGTTCGGGGCCGATGGCGACTTCGTCACCGCCCCCGAACTGTCGCCGCTGTTCGGCGAATGCGTCGCGGCGCAGTGCGCGCACTGGTTCGGGTCGGCGCAGGCCGAAGTCGTCGAGTTCGGCGCGGGTTCCGGGGCGCTTGCGGCGCAACTGCTCGCCGCGCTGCAGGCGCTCGGCGCCGCGCCGGGCCGCTACCGGATCGTCGAGCTGTCGGCCGAGCTGCGCGAACGCCAGCGCGAGTTGCTGGCCGCGCGCGTGCCGGCGCTGCTCGACCGGGTCAGCTGGCTCGACGCGCTGCCGCCGGCGATCGACGGCGTGGTCGTGGCCAACGAGGTGCTCGACGCGATGCCGGTGCGGCTGTTCCGCTGGGGCGACGGCGAGATCTTCGAGCGCGGCGTCGCGAGCGCACCGGACGGAGACGGGTTCGTCTTCGCGGACCGGGCCGCCGACGATGCGTTCGCCGGCCGGGTGCGGCTCGCGCTCGACGAGGCCTGGGGCGCCTGTGGCGAACCCCGCGGCGACTTCGTCTCGGAACTCGGCGAGCAGGCCGAGGCATGGGTCGAGACGGTCGGGGCGCGGCTGACGCGAGGCGCGATGCTGCTGATCGACTACGGGTTCCCGCGCGCCGAGTACTACCACGCGCAGCGCGCGACGGGCACGCTGATGTGCCACTACCGCCACCGGGTGCACGCCGATCCCTTCCTGTGGCCGGGCCTGCAGGACGTCACCGCGCACGTCGACTTCACCGCAATCAGCCGGGCCGCGCGGCGTGCCGGACTCGCGATGCTCGGCTACAACTCGCAGGCGCGGTTCCTGCTCGATTGCGGCCTGCTCGAGCGGTTGTCGAGCCGGCCGCGCGACGATGCGCGCAAGTGGGCGCAGCAGGTGCAGGCGGTGCAGCAGCTGCTGTCCGAGGCGGAGATGGGCGAGCTCTTCAAGGCGATCGCGGTCGGCCGCGATGTCCCCGACGATGCGCCGGGTTTCGCGACGCGAGACCGGCGCCACGTGCTGGAATAGCGCGTGGTCATCGACCGATCGAATCGCGTTCGCACGCTCGCCGTGCTGTTGTCGGCCCTCGGCGTTGCGGCGGTCCCCGCCGCCGTCGGCTGGGCGCCCGCTGCGCGGGCGCAGGCGGCCGAGGGCGGCGCGACGCGTTCGCTCGCCGTGCGCCCGCCGGGAAGGCCCGCCGGCGAGGGCCTGCGTCCGGACGTCGACGGTCTTTCGATCGAAGATCTCGACCGGCTCGCCGCCGAGTCGCGCGATCGCTGGGCGACGAGCCCGCACGGCGAGATGCTGCTGCGCATCCTGCCCGAAGGGCCTCGCCCGTCGCAGTTGCCCGAGGCGCAGTCGCGCGGGGCCAGGCTGACCGCGCTGTACTGCGTGCAGTGCCACCACCTTCCCGACCCGGCGATGCACGACGGTTCGCGCTGGCACGGCATCGTGCTGCGCATGGTGCCGCGCATGGAGGGCAAGGGCAACCTGGGCGCGCTGATGGCGGAGATGATGAAGGCGCCCGGCGGCGCGCAGGCGCGTGGCCTCGCGGCGCCCGGCGCTGCCGAGGCGCGCGAGATCGTCGCCTACCTGCAGCGTCACGCGCAGAAGCCGCTGGACCCGAACGATCCCGAACTCGCCCGGGCGCTGGACACCGATTCGGGGCGAATGTTCCGCAGCGCCTGCGAGCAATGCCACGCGCTTCCCGATCCGAGGCGCCACGCCGCTTCGGAATGGCCCGCGGTGGTGCGCCGCATGCAGGCGAACATGCTGTGGATGAACCGCGTGGTCGGCACCCGTTTCGACCTGCGCGAGCCGCAACTGCGCGCTGCCGACATCGTCGCGTTCCTGCAGCGCCATGCGCGTCGCTGAGCGGCGGGCGCGGACGCCGGCGCGATGCTGAAGTGGCTGCTCGTGGTGGCGCTGACGCTGGCGCTGTTCTCGGGCCTGGTGCCGGTGTTGCGCCGCCTCGGCATCGGACGGCTGCCGGGCGATTTCGAGTTCCGCGCGTTCGGCCGTGCGTGGTCGATCCCGCTGACTTCGACGCTGCTGTTGTCGCTGCTGGCGGCGCTGATCGCGAAACTGGTCTGAGGCTGCTCAGCGGGGAGCGTCCGGCGCGGCGCCCACCGCGGCAGTCACCGCCGCGACGCGTGCGGCGTGGATCGCGTCGCGGATTCCTCCGCTCGAGCCGTCGTGCGCCGCCGCGATCGCACCGGCGTCGACCGAACGCATCGCCCGCGCGGCCAATCGCAGCCGCTCGGCCTGCGGCCACGGCCGATCGCCGAACCCGAGTCGGCCGCGCCAGTCGGCCTCGCAGGCGGCGATCAGCAGCTCGAGGCGCTTCGGCTTGCGCAGCACGTCGACCCGCTCGAGCAGCCGCGTCAGCGTGCCCGGGCGCAACTCGAGCGCGCGGTGCATCAGTTCGTGCTCGCGCGCGACCAGGCTGGCGAGGTCGCGGCACTCGACCGGCACGCGCAGCCGTTCGCACAACGCGTCGATCGGTTCCGTCGATCGGTCCTCGTGCCCGGCGTGGCGCGGCCATTGCTCGCGCGGCGTGAGACCCTTGCCCACGTCGTGCAGCAGCGTCGCGAAGCGCACCGCCAGCGGCGCCTGCGTCGCCGCTGCGTGGTCGATCGACATCATCACGTGGACACCCGTGTCGATTTCCGGGTGGTGCTCGGCGGGCTGCGGCACGCCCCACAGGCAGTCGACCTCGGGCAGGATGCGCGCGAGCGCGCCGCAGTCGCGCAGCACCGCGAACATCCGCGACGGATGCCGCTCCATCAGCCCGCGCGACAGCTCCTGCCA
>DAORSF010000309.1:0-3635 GCA_035443405.1 Burkholderiaceae bacterium
GGCGATTATGCCTGCTGGGCTATGATCGCCCGATGCCCCGCTCGCTCGACGCCTTCCACGATTCGGGCCGCGTGCTGCGGCTCGCGGCCGAGACCTTCTTCGACCACCTGTCGGAGATGTGCGAGGGCATCCTGGTGGTCGACAAGTCGGCGCGCATCGTCTGGGTCAACGACCGCTGGGAGCGAAACATCGCGAACCTCGGCTTCTCGAGCGCCGCCGAGATCATCGGCAAGCCGGTCGAGGAGGTGGTGCCGAACACGCTGATGCGGCACGTGGTCGAGACCGGCAAGCCGATCCTGCTCGACATCCTCGAGAACAAGGCCGGCACCTACCTGGTGTCGCGCTTCCCGCTGCACGACGACTCCGGGCAGGTGATCGGCGCGGTGGGGCTGATCCTGTACGACCAGATCGAGTCGCTCAAGCCGCTGTTCGGCAAGCTGGGGCGGCTGCAGAGCGAACTGGCGCAGGCGCAGAAGGAGCTGGCCCGCCAGCGCCGCACCCGCTACACGTTCTCGAACTTCGTCGGCAACAGCGAGCGCGCGCTCGAAGTGAAGAGCCGCGCGCGCCGCGCTGCGGTGCTCAACACCACGGTGCTGCTGCTCGGCGAGACCGGCACCGGCAAGGAGTTGCTGGCGCAGGCGATCCACGCGGCGTCGACCCGCGCGCGCCACCCGTTCATCGCGGTCAACGTCGCGGCGATTCCCGAGACGCTGCTCGAAGCCGAGTTCTTCGGCGTGGCCCCAGGCGCCTATACCGGCGCCGACCGGCGCGGCCGCGACGGCAAGTTCAAGCTCGCCGACGGCGGCACGCTGTTCCTCGACGAGATCGGCGACATGCCGATGGCGCTGCAGGCCAAGCTGTTGCGCGTGTTGCAGGAGCGCGAGGTCGAGCCGCTGGGCTCGAACGCGGTGTCGCGCGTCGACGTGCGCGTGATCGCGGCGAGCAGCGTGGACCTCGCGACGCTGGTGGCAGACGGACGTTTCCGCAGCGACCTTTACTACCGGCTCAACGTGCTGCCGATCCGGCTTCCGCCGCTGCGCGAGCGCCCGGAGGACCTGGAGGCCCTGTGCGAGCACCTGCTCGAGCAGCTCGCGCTCGAGCACGAGATGCTGCCGAAGGAGATCGACCGCGACGCGCTCGAGGCGCTCGCGGCGATGCCGTGGCCGGGCAACGTGCGCGAGCTGCGCAACGTTCTCGAGCGCGCGTGCTCGCTGTGGGACGGGATGCGATTGACGCTGGAGGCGTTCCGCGAGGTGGTGCCGGAGATCGATGCGGTGGCGGTGCGGGCAGAAACGACGGAGGTCCCGGCCGAAGCTGCGCAGCCAGGGGATGTCGCCTCGATCGTCGTGCCGGACGCGACGGCGAGCACGCTGCCCGAGAGGGTCGCAGCGGTCGAACGCGCCGCGATTCGCGAGGCGCTTCGCGCGACGGGCGGCAACCGCGTCCAGGCGGCGCGGCGACTGGGCATCGCGCGCGCCACCCTCTACCAGAAGCTGGCCGAGTTCCCCGAATTGCGCGGCCCGCCATGAGGACCCCGGCGGGGGATGATCGTAGTGTGAACAGGTCTAACCGCCAGCGAGCTTCCGTCTTTCCTCGCGTCGCTTGATCACGTTCTCCTTGCGGATCCGGTCGTACTTGATCCGGATGAGTTGCTGCTCCTTGTTCAGCTCGGCCATCCGGTCCATCAGCGACTGCCGATCGGCCTCCTTCCCCTCGCCCGCCTGCAGCATCAGCGCGCCAAACAGCGATTGCCGGGACTCGAGTTCCTGCAGTTCGCGCTTCTCTTCCCAGGCGAGCCTGAAATCCTCGTCGAGGTTCTCCCTCTCCCAGGCCCGGAGCTTCGCACCGTTCCGGAACCTGGCGACGGTCTTCGCGTTGCGCTCCTTCAGCCGTGCGACGTTCTGCTCCTCGCGCTGGTTCCACTGTTCTTCCTGCTTGGTGAGCGCGTCGCCGACCGGCGTGGCGAGGATCGGCGGGTAGTCCCGGGTCAGGCCCAGCGAGGCGGCCTTCGCCATCGCCTTCTCGTCCATCTCCCCGAGAAGGGCGTGCTTCTTGGACTCGACCGCCATTTTCTCCTTGTGCATGATCGCGGCAGCTTCCTTCCTGATCCGGAAGAGCTCGTCCGAATGGGCTCTCGCCTGGCGCTCGAGCGCCTTCAGGCGCTCGGGCGTCCACTGCGCGTCGCCGCGCATGAACAGGGCCGACAGCTTCTTCTGCGTCTCGGCTTCCGCGCCGGCGATCTTCGCGTCCTGGTCGGCCTTCAGCGTGACCTGTCTGAGTTCGAAGCCGGTATCGAGTTCCCCGAGCTTGTCCTTGTACTCGGCTTCGAGGCCGCGGGCATGTTCGGAGAAGCTGCGGGTGGCTTCGGAGATCGCCTGGTCCCTGCCGCGCTGCTCGTCGCGCCGCGCCTTCTCCGATGCCTGGCGGCGATCGCGAAGCTCCTTGTCGGTCTGCGCCTCGGCCGGCCCGACCGGCAGCAGCAGCGCGAGGGAAAGGAACGCCGGATACAGGATGTTGTTCATGAGGTCTCTCTCCATGCGGGGCCTGGGCGATTGCTGCCAACGCCTCGTCGGAACGAGTGTGTCCCCGGCGCAGGCGGCGAGACGGCTGGACGGTGCGCGATGGCCGACCCTAAGGGGGATCCGGCGGAGGGTCAAGGAAGCGGGAACGGTAAACGGACCGGCGCAGGGCCCGGCGAAGGGCCCGGCGGGGCGGTCGTCTCGTCGGTGGCACCGCCGATCGGCGAGGTCCTGGCGGCGCCGGCGCCGGATCATTTCAGTTCGATTGCGGAAGGCCTGGGGCCGCCTTGCTCAGCTTCGGTCGCCCGCTACGCGCCGCACCACCGATAGCGCATGCACGCACGCCGACGACGGGATCTGGTTGCGCCGGGTCAGTAGCGACACCCGGCGAATCCAGCGTAGCCACGGTACCCGCAGCACGGCGACCTCCTTGCGTCGGATTTCCGCGTCGATCAGGTCGCGCGGAAGAAATCCCAGGAAGCGTCCGCCTCGGACCAGTTCGCGGCTGAGCAGCGCGGAGCCGGTCTCAACGGTGGCGTCGGGCACGGCCGCTTCCTGGGCGCGGAAGCGGGCGTCGAATTCGCGCCGCAGCACGCCGTCGCGCGGCACGAGCACCCAGGGGTGCTCGAGCAGGTCGGTCGGGGACGGTTCGCGCTTGCGCGCCAGCGCGTGATGCGTAGCTGCGCAGGCGACGAACTCGTCATCGAAAAGGGCCTCCGCGCGCAGGTCGTGGAGGTCGTGATGCTGGGTGTAGGTGGTGATCGCGAAGTCGATCGCGCCGGCGCGAAGTTCGCCCACCAGAGAATCGACCAGACCCTCGACGATGCGCACCTTGATTGCATTGTCGGGCCGACTGAGCGCATCAATGACCGCCGGCATGAGACCCACGAGCGCCGCGGGGGCAGCACCGATGGCGACGCCGCCGCCGGGGCCGCCGCGCATCGCTTCGATCTCCTCGTGCAGGGAAGCGACATCTGCGAGTATGGTCCGGACGCGCCGCAGCAGCGCTTCGCCGAATACCGTGGGAACGATTCCGCGAGGTGTTCGATCGACCAGGCGAACCCGGAGCTTGCGTTCGAGCTTGCGCACGCTCTGGCTGAGCGCGGGCTGCGTGAG
>DAORSF010000310.1:0-3627 GCA_035443405.1 Burkholderiaceae bacterium
GCCCGCTTGAGCACCACGAACGCCGACACCGCCTCGCCGGTGAGCTCGTCGGGACGGCCGACCACGGCGGCCTCGGCCACCAGCGGGTGCGAGACCAGCGCCGACTCGATCTCCATCGTGCCGAGACGATGTCCCGACACGTTGAGCACGTCGTCGATGCGACCCATGATCCAGAAATAGCCGTCGAGGTCGCGGTTGGCGCCGTCGCCGGCCAGGTAGTAGCGGCCCTTGAAGTCTTCCGGGAAGTAGGTCTTGCGGAAGCGCTCGGGGTCGCCCCAGATGGTGCGGATCATCGCCGGCCACGGCTTCGTGACGACGAGGAAGCCGCCCTTGCCCTTCTCGACCTCGTTGCCGGTCTCGTCCACGATCGCGGCAGCAATGCCCGGCAGCGGCATCGTGCACGAACCCGGCTTCAGCGCGTGCACGCCGGGCAACGGCGAGATCATGATCGCGCCGGTCTCGGTCTGCCACCAGGTGTCGACGATGGGGCACCGGGTGCGGCCTACGTTTTCGTAGTACCACATCCATGCTTCCGGATTGATCGGTTCGCCGACCGAACCCAGCAGTCGCAGCGACGACAGGTCGTACTTCCTGGGGTGATGGTCGGGCGAGGTCTCGCCGGCGCGCACCAGCGAACGGATCGCCGTTGGCGCCGTGTAGAAGATGTTGACCTTGTGGCGGTCGATCATCTCCCAGAACCGGCCCGGATTCGGGAAGGTCGGGATGCCCTCGAAGACCACCTGCGTCGCGCCGCAGGCGAGCGGGCCGTAGGCAATGTAGCTGTGGCCGGTGACCCAGCCGATGTCGGCGGTGCACCAGAAGACGTCGGTCTGCTTAAGGTCGAAGACCCACTTCACCGACAGGGCCGCCCCGAGCAGGTAGCCCGCCGACGAGTGCTGGACACCCTTCGGCTTGCCGGTCGAACCGGACGTGTACAGCACGAACAGCGGATGCTCGGCGTCGACCCATTCGGGCGGGCAGTCGGCCGACTGCCCGTCGATCGCCTGCTCCCAGGTGACGTCGCGGCCGACCTGCATCTTCGCGCCCTCGCCGGTGCGCTCGTAGACGATGACCTTGCGCACGGCGTCGCAACCGCCGAGCGAGAACGCCTCGTCGACCGCGTCCTTCAGGGGCACGCGCTTGCCGCCGCGCACCTGTTCGTCGGCGGTGATGACCAGCGTCGCACCGACGTCGATGATCCGCTCGTGCAGGCTCTTGGCGGAAAAGCCGCCGAACACGACCGAATGGGTGATGCCGAGTCGCGCGCACGCCTGCATCGCGACCACGCCGTGGATCGACATCGGCAGGTAGATGATCGCGCGGTCGCCGCGCTTGTAGCCGAGCGCCTTGATGCCGTTGGCGAAACGGCTGACCCGCTGGTGCAGTTCGCGGTAGGTCACGCGCGTGACCGCGCCGTCGTCGGCCTCGAAGATGATCGCCGTCTTGTTCTCCACCGGCGTGCCGAGGTGCCGGTCGAGGCAGTTGTACGAGACGTTCAACTCGCCGTCGGCGAACCACTTGAAGAACGGCGCGTTCGAATCGTCGAGCGCCCGCGAGAACGGCTTGTGCCAGACGAGGTGTTCGCGCGCGAGGCGCGCCCAGAAGCCCGCGTGGTCCTTCGCAGCTTCGGCGCACAGCGCCTCGTACTGCTCCATCCCCGAGATGGTGGCTTGCTTGCGGAATGCGTCGGGCGGCGGAAACAGCCGGACTTCCTGCATCACCGACTCGATCTGAGCGGACATCGCCCGTCCTCCTTTGCGTCCCGGCGCGCGCCTGGAGCGCGCGTCCTGCCTTTTTCGACTGCGGGCACAGTACGAGACGTGCCTTACGACTCGCTTACGCCCGGCCGTATCGGCCGCGCGACATGTGCCGCCCCTAGCGCGTTCGCGCAACGAATCAGGGTAATCCCGGGTCCGCCTTGCAGGTCCGATAACCACGATCCGATAGAATCGCAGCCCGATTCCCCGCAGGCCCCCACCGTGAGAAGCCGACTTCCGATCGACGTGAGCAGGCCCCTGCCGCTGCTGCCGCGCCTGATCTTCGCCAGCCGCTGGCTGCAGTTGCCCCTGTACCTGGGCCTGATCGTCGCGCAGCTGGTCTACGTCTTCCTGTTCGTCGAGGAACTGATCCACCTGGTCGAACTGCTGTGGAACCCGGCCGCGCTCGACGCCACGGTCGACCGGCTGGCGATCGCCGAGCGCAACAAGGAGACGGTGATCATGATCATCGTCCTGTCGCTGATCGACGTCGTGATGATCTCGAACCTGCTGATCATGGTGATCGTCGGCGGCTACGAGACTTTCGTCTCCCGCCTCGGCCTCGAAGGCCACCCCGACCAGCCGGAGTGGCTGTCGCACGTGAACGCCAACGTGCTGAAGGTCAAGCTGGCGACCGCGATCATCGGCATCTCGTCGATCCACCTGCTCAAGAGCTTCATCGCGGCCGGCACGCTGCCGGAGAAGGTGCTGATCTGGCAGACGGCGATCCACGGGATGTTCCTGGTCTCCGCCCTGGCGATCGCGATGATCGACCGGCTGATGAGCGGCGTGCCGCACAAGATTCGGCTCGGCGGCGCCGGACGCGACGGCGCGCCGGGCGCGGCCGCCGACCACCACTGACCTCGTGTCCCCGGGAGCCCTTCGATGACCGTCATCAGGCAGGATGATCTGATCGAGTCGGTAGCCGCCGCGCTGCAGTTCATCAGCTACTACCATCCGCGCGACTACATCGAGCACCTCGCGCGCGCGTACGACGGCGAGCAGAGCACGGCCGCGAAGGACGCGATCGCGCAGATCCTGACCAACTCGAGGATGTGCGCCGAAGGCCACCGCCCGCTGTGCCAGGACACGGGCATCGTCAACGTGTTCCTGAAGGTCGGCATGGGCGTGCGCTTCGAGGGTTTCGGCGGCTCGCTGGCCGACGCGATCGACGAAGGCGTGCGCCGCGGGTACCTGGATCCGTCGAACACGCTGCGCGCCTCGGTCGTCGCCGACCCGCAGTTCGAGCGCAGGAACACCGGCGACAACACGCCCGCGGTCGTCAACGTCGAACTCGTGCCGGGCGACACCGTCGAGGTGACGGTCGCGGCCAAGGGCGGCGGCTCCGAGAACAAGTCGAAGCTCGCGATGCTGAACCCGTCGGACTCGGTCGTCGACTGGGTGCTCAAGACCGTGCCGACGATGGGGGCGGGTTGGTGTCCGCCCGGCATGCTCGGCATCGGCATCGGCGGCACGGCCGAGAAGGCCATGCTGATGGCCAAGGAGTCGCTGATGGAGCCGGTCGACATGTTCGACCTGCTCGCGCGCGGGCCGTCGAACGAGCTCGAGAAACTGCGCATCGAGCTGTACGAGAAGGTCAATGCGCTGGGCATCGGCGCGCAGGGCCTCGGCGGCCTGACCACCGTGCTCGACGTCAAGATCGCGATGTACCCGACGCACGCCGCGTCCAAGCCGGTGGCGATGATCCCCAACTGTGCCGCCACGCGCCACGCGCACTTCGTGCTCGACGGCTCCGGCCCGGCGTTCTGCGAGCCGCCGCCGCTTTCGGCCTGGCCCAACGTACGCTGGACGCCGGACGTGCGCACGTCGAAGCGCGTCGACCTGGACACGCTGACGCGCGAGGAAGTCG
>DAORSF010000311.1:0-3621 GCA_035443405.1 Burkholderiaceae bacterium
ATCGACACCTGGCGCGAGAGCGTGGTGTTCCTGCACCGCGACTGCCCGGTCGTGCGTGCGGCGGGCTTCCAGGCGCTGTCCAAGGTCCGCGTCCAGGCCAACGGGCAGACGCTGATGGCGGTGCTCAACGTGGTCGACGATGCCTGCATCTGCGAACCGCGCGAGCTGGGGCTCAGCGAGGAAGCGTTCCGTCGCCTCGGCGCCGCCCCGGGGTTGCCGGCGCGCATCGAGCAGGCCGAGCCGCCGCCGTCGATGGCCGCGCTTCACCGCAAGATCGCCGGCGAGCGCCTCGAGCAGGACGACCTGCACGCGATCGTGCAGGACATCGCAGCGGGACGCTATTCGAAGATCGAGCTCGCCGCGTTCGTCGTCGCGATCAGCCAGTTCGAGCTCGACCGGGGCGAGGTGCTGCACCTCACGGAGGCGATGATCGCCGCCGGCCAGCAGATCGACTGGCAGCGCGAAGTCGGCGCCGGCCCGGTGGTCGACAAGCACTGCATCGGCGGCATTCCGGGCAACCGGACCTCGATGGTGGTGGTGCCCATCGTCGCCGCGCACGGCATGCTGTGCCCGAAGACCTCGTCGCGCGCGATCACGTCGCCGGCCGGCACCGCCGACACGATGGAAGTGCTGGCCAGGGTCGAGCTGCCGCTGGAGCGCCTGAAGGAGATCGTCCGGGCCACGCACGGCTGCCTTGCGTGGGGCGGGACGGCTGCCCTCAGTCCGGCCGACGACATCCTGATCTCGGTCGAGCGGCCGCTGGCGATCGATTCGCCCGGGCAGATGGTGGCGTCGATCCTGTCGAAGAAGATCGCGGCCGGGGCCACGCACCTGGTGCTCGACATCCCCGTCGGCCCGACCGCCAAGGTGCGCGACATGCCGGCGGCACAGCGCCTGAAGCGGCTGTTCGAGTACGTGGCCGCGCGGCTCGGCCTGACGCTCGACGCGGTCATCACCGACGGCCGGCAGCCGATCGGCCGAGGCATCGGCCCGGTGCTGGAAGCGCGCGACGTGATGCAGGTGCTGGCCAACGATCCCCAGGCGCCGCAGGACCTGCGGCAGAAGGCGCTGCGCCTGGCCGGCCGGGTGATCGAGTTCGATCCCGACGTGCGCGGCGGCGACGGCTACCGCATCGCGCGCGACATCCTCGAATCGGGCCGCGCGTTCGCGAAGATGAACGCGATCATCGATGCGCAGGGTCGAAACGCCGAGCCGCTGGCAGCCGGACGCCTGAGCTTCGACGTGAAGGCGCCGACCGACGGCACGGTGATCGGCGTCGACAACTTGCGGCTCGCCCGCATCGCGCGGCTCAGCGGCGCGCCGCAGGTGCGCGGCGCGGGGGTCGACCTGCACGTCAAACTGGGCGATGCGGTCCGGGCGGGGCAGGCCCTGTACCGGGTGCATGCGCAGTTCGACGCCGACCTGGAGTTCGCTCGCCGCATGGCGGTGGAGGGCAGCGGATTCAGGCTGGGCGCCGCGGAGCACGCGCCGCGCGGATTCGCAGCGGCCCCGGAAGACCTGTAGTGAGCCTGCTGCTGGCGTTCGACGACGAGGAGGCCCTCGCGCAGCGCCTGGCCGAGGCGACGGGCTGGCCGCTGGCGATCGTCGGCCGGCACCGCTTCCCCGACGGCGAAACCCGGCTGTGGCTGCCGCCGTCGTTGCCTGGAAGCACCGTGCTGCTGCGCGGCCTGCAGCAGCCGAACGAGAAGCTGACCGAGCTGATGCTGGCCGCAGCCGGCGCGCGCGAGCTCGGCGCACAGCGGCTCACGCTGGTGAGCCCCTATCTCGCCTACATGCGGCAGGACACGGCCTTCACGCCTGGCGAGGTCGTGAGCCAGCGCCACGTCGGGCGCGCCCTTGCGGCCTGGTTCGACGCGGTCGTCACGGTCGATCCGCACCTGCATCGCGTGAAGTCGATGGACGAGGTCGTGCCGGGCAGGCGCGGCCTCGCGCTGAGCGCCGCGCCGCTGCTCGGCGCCTGGGTGGCGCAGCGGCGACCCGGCGCGCTGCTGCTCGGGCCGGACGAGGAGTCGCTGCAGTGGGTGCGCGCGGCGGCCACGGCCGGCGGGCTGGACCACGCGGTGTGCCGCAAGCGGCGTCACGCGGACCGGGCGGTCGACGTCGAGTTGCCCGACGTCGATCTGAGCGGCCGGGCGGTCGTGCTGCTCGACGACGTGGCCAGCACCGGCGGCACGCTCGTCGAGGCGGCGCGTGCCGCGCGCGCTCGGCGTGCGGCGACCGTCGACGTCGCGGTGACCCACGCGTTGCTCGTCGGGGATGCGCTGTGGCAGCTGCGCGCCGCGGGCGTGGGCGAGGTCTGGAGCACCGACAGCGTGCCGCATCCGAGCAATGCCGTCTCGATCGCCCCGATGCTGGCGCAGTCGCTGACGTCCGCCGGGACCGCCGACGGACACGCTCCCCGTCGCGTCGCCGGTCGCACGCACGCGAGTCGTCATCGTCGATAATCGGCGCCGGCGCGCCCCGGCCGCTCGTGTGGCCAATGAGCGGCTGGCAACTGCGAGGTGAAGCCATGGCGAAAGTCGCGATCGTCGGATGCGGGGCCATGGGCTCCGTCTACGCGGGGCTGATGGCATCCGCCGGCCACGAGGTCCATGCCGTCACGCTCTGGCAGCGGCACGTCGACGCGATCGTCGCCCGCGGCCTGCGCGTGAGCGGATGCAGCGGCGATCGAACGGTGAGGCTGGCCAGCGCGTCGGTGACGACGGAAGGCCTCGGCGTCTGCGATCTCGTCGTGATCGCGACCAAGGCGTTCGACGTGGAGGCCGCCGCCGAGTCGAGCAAGGCGCTGGTCGGACTTTCAACCGTGGTGCAGACCATCCAGAACGGCGTGGGCTCGCCCGAGCGCGTCGCCAGGCACATCGATCCCGACAGGCTGGCGGTCGGCGTGGTCGGCGGCTACGGCGCCTCCATTCCCGAATGGGGCCACGCGCACCACAACGGCATGGAGGTCACCTGGTTCGGGCGCCATGCCGGCCTCCCGAGGAACCAGCTGGAGGCGTCCGCGGACATCTGGCGTTCGTCCGGCTTCACTGTCGCGCTGCACGACGACGTGCGAAGCATGGTGTGGAAGAAGCTGATCATGAACGTCGCCTATTCGGGAACCGCCAGCCTCACGGGCCTGACCATCGGCCGGATCATCGGCAACGGCGATGCCTGGCGCGTCGCCTCGGCGTGTTCGCTCGAAGCCGTCGCGGTCGCCAGGGCGCTAGGCGTGAACCTCGGCCTCGCCGACCCGATCGGGCACGTGAAGAGTCTCGGCACGAAGATCGCCGATGCCCGCCCTTCCATGCTGCTCGATGCGATGGCCGGACGGCGTGGCGAAGTCGACGCCATCAACGGCGCGATCTCGCGGCTGGGCGCCGAAGCGGGCGTGCCGACCCCGACCAACGACGTGGTCGTATCGCTGATCCGTGCGCGAGAAAGCCGGCTGGCGGACAGCCCCGGGAATCCGCCGCACTCCTGGCCCTTTTCAGCCCTTTGAGCCCCTTCGCGCCTTCTCCGGCGACCCCTCCAGCCCTGCCAGCAGCGCCCGGCTGTTGCCCGGGATCACCATCGAGAACTTGTTGTCGACGAAGGTGTAGTCGTAGTAACCCATCCGCG